>JADGCV010000014.1:0-42007 GCA_015228815.1 Magnetococcales bacterium
CCATCTTGGCCCATTTCGAGGCCGTTGGGAACGGGGCGGACCATACCATTAGACCCCTTTTTTCTTTCAATAATTTTTATTTTTTTCTATAGCGGCGCCTGATTCTGTTTCCCAGATTGCAAAGAATTTCATAGTTGCTTTTTTCACTCCAACAAGCGACATCTTCCGCCAAAATTTCTTCATCGCCGCAGCGACCGATCAGAATCACCCGATCCCCCACCCGCACATCTGGAATGCCCGTGACATCCACCGTCGTCATGTCCATGCTGACCCGTCCAACAATGGGGGCGCGCTGTCCCTTGATCAGGACATACCCGCGGTTGGACATCCGGGTGGAAAGGCCATCGGCATACCCCATGGCGATCACGGCGATGTGCATGCCCGCCTCGCTGCGAAAAGTCCGGGAATAACCGACCGCTTCCCCCTTCCCGATCTTCTTGACCTGAATGATCCGACTCGACAGACGCAAGGCGGGAATCAAATCCTTGTCCGTTTCCCGAAAAGGGGTTACCCCCAACAATGCCAATCCCGGACGAACCATGGCACAATGACTGTCGGAAAAAATCATGGTGGCGGCACTGTTGGCCATGGACACCTCATGACAATCCGCCACCTCCTTGACCCGCCGCAATTGCCGATCCATCTCCTCCTCGTCCTCGTCGTTGGCGGAACTGAAATGGCTGAAAACCCCCCTGAGACGAATGTTCCCGGCCTCGCGCAATTGCCGAAGTATTTTTTTTCGTTTTTTGTTGATCCCCAGACGATTCATTCCGGTATCGATCTTGAGATAACAATCGAGTTTTCCCTTCCATTGCAACAGATGGGGAATGATCGTCGGTTCGAAGACCACCGGGGTCAACCGATGGTCCTGAATATCTTTCAAGGCTTCGACACACAATCCGGAAAGCAGTATGATTTCAATGGACCCATTCAGGCGGCGCAACGCCAGACCTTCCTCGACGCTCGCCACACAAACCGTCCGCAATCCCGGAAGGACCTTCACGATCGCCTCGATCCCCAGACCATAGGCATCCGCCTTCAAGACCGGGGCGATTCGCACCCCCTCCCCGGCCCGATGTTGCAGCAGCAGATAATTTTGCCTGATGGCATCCAGATCGATCCGCAGACAGGCACGACGATAATTTTTCATGGATTGAATTCCCTGTCTTCCAGGTTGTCGAAACGGGTAAATTTGTTGACAAACGCCAACTTGACGATTCCAACCGGTCCGTTGCGATGTTTGGCGATGATCACTTCTCCCAATCCCTGAAGACTGGGATCATCTTTTTTGTAGTATTCCTCGCGATGGATGAACATGACCACGTCGGCATCCTGTTCGATGGAACCCGATTCGCGCAAATCCGACAGGATTGGTTTTTTATCGGGACGGTCCTCGACCTTGCGCGACAATTGCGACAGGGCGAGTACGGGAATATTGATTTCCTTGGCGATCCGTTTCAATCCCTGGGAAATGTTCGTGATCTCCTGCACCCGGTTTTCCATCCCCTCCTCGCCGCGCATCAATTGCAGATAATCCAGGACGATCAATTGAATGTTGCGTTCTTTTTTCAGTCGGCGCGCCCGCGCCAACAGGGCATGGATCGACAGGGCGGGTGTATCGTCGATGTAGATGGCGGTTTTGGACAGACGATCGGCGGTGGAAGTCAGTTTTTCGTACTCTTCATCCCTGAGCATGCCCGAACGCAGATTGTGGGCATCGATGCGACCGACCGACGAGATCATCCGCGAGACAATCTGTTCCCGGGACATCTCCAGCGAGAAGATCCCCACCGGACAGTCCCCCGACATGGCGGCATTGACGGCAATATTGATGGCAAAGGCCGTTTTTCCCATCGAAGGGCGACCCGCCAGGATCAACAGATCCGAGGGTTGCATCCCCGAGAGCATCTGATCCAGACGGGTAAACCCCGTGGTCACCCCGGTGACCCCCTTGCGCTCCGACATCAGCCGTTCCACCTTGGCGATGAACGGCATGAGGATCGATTTCATGGTGCCGTAGCTGGATTGCCTTGACTTGAACTGATCACCGACATTGAAGACACGGCCCTCGACTTCATCGAGAAACGAATTGATGTCAACCTTTTCGGCAAGAATTTTTTCGTTGATCTCCTTGAGTTCGTCGGTCAGAAAACGAAGAATTCTTTTTTCTTTCAGGATTTTGATATAGGAACCGATATTGTACGAGGAGGGGGCCGATTCGATCAGGCTCAGGATGTAGAGTTTCAGTTCTTTTTCCGCCTCCCCGGTGCGTCCCATTCGCGCCACGAGGGTCACCGCATCGACAAAACTTTCCTTTTCGATGGCCTGAAATATTTCCCGATAGAGTTCCTGGTTCAAGGGGACGAAAAAGTCGTCAGCGGTCAATTCGCCGGTGATGGTGTCAAAATTGGTGTTGTCCATCAGCAACGAACCGAGCACCGATTTTTCGACACTCAGCGAAAACAGGCGTTCCAGCCGCGCATCCTGTTCATCCATGGTTCATCATCCGGAAATGGTCACATTTTGCAGCGCATCGACGAGGCGTTGCAGGGTTTCATCGTCGTCGCACTCGAAAACGACCCTCCGTTTTCCTCCCGACCTTTGGAACGTCATCCGTATGCCAAACCGGCGACCAAGATGATCCAACGATGCGACATAGGGAGGTGGTGACGTCATGGCATCGGCATCCGGCAGTTGCAATGGAGGTAGTTCCTCGACGACGGATGCTGGTGGTGCAATGGTTGCCTGTTCCAGGGGTTTATGATCGGAAGATTCCGGATCGGAGGATTCGGAAACGAAAGATTCAAGGTCGGGAGTGTCGGAACCGGAACCTTCAGGATCGGGGGGGGATGCGGCGGAAATGATCGCCCCATCGGCAACGGGCGCCAATGATTCCGTCGTTTTGCCACCCATCAATCGTTCGACCTCGCGTACCGAAAGATTTTCCCGAATGATTCTGGCGACGGTTTCTTCGAGAAACGGTTCGTCATCGATCCGGGCGATCAAGGCCCGGGCGTGTCCGGCGCTGATCCGCCCCTCTTCAAGATGTTGCAGAATCGAGGGTGGAAGTTTCAAAATACGCAGAATGTTGCTTACCGCCATACGGCTTTTTCCCACCGAATCACCGATCTGCTTGTGGGAATAATTGTATTCGTTGACCAGGCGTTCAAAAGCGCGGGCCAATTCCACCGGGTTGAGGTCTTCCCGTTGTATGTTTTCCAGCAGGGAGATTTCCAGGGTTTCGGCATCGTTCAAATCCTTCTCGATGACGGGAATCTCGCGCAGGCCGGCGATCCGGGCGGCACGCCAGCGGCGTTCGCCGGCGATGATCTGATGGGTCCCGTCCGCCAGTTTGCGCACGAGTACCGGTTGCAACATCCCTTTTTCCTTCAGGGAGTTGGCCAGTTCGAGCAATTTTTCTTCATCGAAAAAGCGGCGCGGTTGATTCATGTTGGGACTGATGCGGTCGATGGGAAGGGTTGATGGTTCCCGCGTCCGTCCAAGCCCCATTCCCATCCCTTCCTCTCCCAGAAGGGAACCCAAACCACGTCCCAATCGACTTGAAGGTGCCGTCATCGTCATCCCCTGTTCGTCGCGATCAGATGCAACGCGATGTCCTTGAACTGTCTGGAGGCCACCCCCCAGGGGTTGTAACAAACCCCCGGTTTGAAATGGCTCGGCGCCATGTTGACCTGATGATCATAATCGATGGTCCAGGCAGCCACGGGTTGCGCCAGCCGATTCTTGAATTCCGTGATGAACGCTTTTTTTTCCTCGGATCCATCAAACATGTTGAACAAAATGGCCTCCAGGGAAATGGTTTTGCCAAAATGATGGTTGATCCGTTCGATGGTATCCCGGGTTTGGACAAAACCTTCGATGGAAAAAAATTCGCATTGCACGGGAACGATCACCCCGTCGCAGGCGACGAGGGCATTGAGGGTCAGGAGTCCCAGGGAGGGGGGACAGTCGAACAAAACAAACTCGAACCCATCCCTATGGGACGCCAGGGCCTGTTGCAACACCTGTTCGCGACGCGGGTGGCCGACCAGTTCGATTTCCGCCCCCACCAGATCGGTGTCGGCCATGATGAACTGGAACCAGGGGACATGAATCGTCCGCAAGACCGAGGGGAAGGATTGCGCTCCCGACAACAGGTGATAGATGGTCCCAAGGCCCTGATCCTTGCCGACTCCGAGGGTGGTGGTGGCATTGCCCTGGGGATCCAGGTCCACCAACAATGTTTTGGCTCCCGCCGCCGCCAGGCAGACGGCAAGATTGACGGCGCAGGTCGTTTTTCCGACCCCCCCTTTGCGATTGATCACCGCAAGCGTTCGGCTCAAGGGCATTTCCCCTTTTTTCTGGTCAAGGCGATGATTCGATTGCCCGTCATGACCTCCTCGTACAGGATTTTCGGTGGTTCATAGGAGGCGGAGATTTGATCCTGCAAAAATTTCTCCTGTTCCAGGGCATGATTTTTTCCCTTGAAGGTCAGATAGGTCCCTCCAGGGGCCAACAAGGGGAGCGCCTCGTTCGCACCAAGGATCAAATCGCCAAGACCGCGACTGATGACGGTATCGAATTCCATCGGGATCACCCGGGCCGCCTGGCCGGCCGTTCCGTGAAAGGTCGCAACATTTTTCAATCCGATCAGGGCGATGACATGGTTGAGAAATCGTATCCGCTTCTTGCGGGGTTCGATCAGACGAAGATGTTCGATTCCCTGGGCCAACAGGGCCACCACCATTCCCGGCAAACCTGCTCCCGAGCCGATGTCGGCCAGGTATTTTGTGGCATGAAGATGCTCCAGGAGGAGTGCGCCATCGCGAAAGTGCCGGTCATAAAGGGTTTCCCGGGTGCATGGGCCGATCAGGTTATAGGTTTTCGACCATTGCAGCAACTCCCCGGCATAAAGGTCCAAACGCCTGCACGTTTCGGGGTCAAAACGATGATGAGGAAATCTTTCCATGGCGTGGGAAACAATATTCAAAACCAAAACCCTGGGGGCAATCCCCCGTCATTCCCTGCTACGGCGGGAACCCCTTTTTTTTCAATAACTATTCATGAGTTTCAACGTTTCAGGCGCAAATGGATCAACAGATTGGAGATGGCGGCACTCGTCATTCCGGGAATTCGTTCCGCCTGTCCCAAGGTTTCCGGTTGAACCCGGTTCAATTTTTCCCGGACTTCCGTGGACAATCCCGCCACCTGCCACCAATCCATGCCCCTGGGTATCCGAATCGCATCCAGACGCCGATCCTGCCGCAAACTTTCCTTCACTTTTTCCCAATAGCCACCATAATGACAATCATTCATCACAAACGCCCGCACGTCGCCTGGAATATCTCCCAAACCGAATTCTTCCAGCAGCGATTCCTTGTCGCAATCCGCCACCGCCAACCATTGCAGTCCTGTCTTGCGCCCTCCTCCCGCCACCGGGCGTTCCGACAGTGTTTCCAGGCGTTGTCGTACCTTTTGAATCATTTCCTGTTTGGCATTGAAGCGTTGCCAACGCTCTTCATCCACCAGACCCAAACGTCGCCCCAGGGGGGTCAAACGCTCATCGGCATTGTCAGGCCGCAACAGGATGCGCGCTTCGGCGCGGGAAGTAAACATGCGGTAGGGTTCGTCCACGCCGCGCGTGACAAGATCATCGATCATCACGCCGATGTAGGAGGATTTGCGATCGAGCACCACCGGATCGCGACCACCCAGCCTGAGCCAGGCATTGATGCCCGCCATCAATCCCTGGGCTGCCGCCTCCTCATAACCGGTTGTACCGTTGATTTGTCCCGCGGTAAACAATCCGCCGATCCCCTTGACCTCCAACGACGGATAAAGGCTCATGGGATTGAGGGCGTCGTACTCGATCGCATAGCCAGGACGGGTAAAGCGTGCCTGTTCCAAACCGGGAATGGAATGAACCACGGCCTTTTGAACTGCCAGGGGGAGGCTCGTGGAAATACCGTTGGGGTAGATTTCCGGGGAATCCAATCCTTCGGGTTCGAGGAACAGGGTATGTTCCGACCGATCGGGAAATTTGTTGATCTTGTCTTCGATCGAAGGGCAATAGCGCGGGCCGATTCCCTGGATCTGACCGTTGAACAATGGCGCCTGATCGATATTGTCGCGAATGATCCGTGCCGTTTGCGCCGTCGTCCGCGTCAGATGGCACCGGGTCTGTGGCAAAAAAGGGACCTTGTGCAGAAACGAAAACATTTCCGGCAAATGGTCGCCCTCCTGCGGTTCGGTCCGGGTCCAGTCGATGGAGGCGGCATGCAACCGGGGTGGGGTTCCGGTTTTCAGCCGCATCATATCCAGACCCATGGCGCGAAGATGTTGGCTCAGGGCATTGCTTGGGGCGTCCCCCAGGCGACCGCTGTCAAACTGGTGGCTTCCGATATGGGCCTTGCCTGCCAGAAACGTCCCGGTTGTCAGAACCACTGCCCGGGCCGTGAATTCCAATCCCTGGGTCAAGGCGACTCCGGCAACTTCTCCACCCTGACCCGGAAGAATTCGCGCCACCTCTCCCTGAAACAGGGAAAGCCATTGAAGTTTTCCCAGTATTCCCAGGGCGTTGCGACGATAGAATCCCTTGTCCATCTGGCCGCGGTGTCCACGCACCGCCGGTCCTTTGCGCCGGTTCAGGAGACGAAAATGGATTGCCGAGCGATCGGCGATGGTGGCCATGATCCCTCCCATGGCGTCGATTTCGCGGACGATATGTCCCTTGCCGATGCCACCGATGGCGGGATTGCAGGAGAGGGCGCCGATGGTATCGATGTTTTGGGTGATCAGCAGGGTATGGGCGCCAAGACGGGCAGCGGCATGTGCCGCCTCGATTCCCGCGTGACCGCCGCCGACCACAATGATTTCAAAATCACCGAAGCTCATGGTTCATCGAAGTACGGGTTCAATGATTGAAAGAAAAAAGGGGTCTAATGGTATGGTCCGCCCCGTTCCCAACGGCCTCGAAATGGGCCAAGATGGATTTCAGTCAACCATCAAACAGAGAACGGAGCGAACCATACCATTAGACCCCTTTTTTCTTTCAATAGTCTCGATCCGGGGAAGTACCTTTTTTCTTTCACTTATGAAAGCTCGGAATCACTCTCCGGAGTTTCCTGTTTTTCCCGATAATCACACCCTTCACGAACACACAAATGTTCGACACCCCAACGTTTGGTGATTTTCTCGGTCACGAATGGAGCGGCACATCTGGGACAGGGAATGGCGATCGGCTTGTTCCACAAGGCATTTTTGCATTCCGGATAGGCGGAACAGGAATAAAAAATCTTGCCACGGCGCGATTTTTTCTCCAGAAACTGCCCCTTTCCACACAAAGGACAGGTCACCCCGGTAGATTTTGGTTTTTCCAGCGGCTGGTTGTTGCGACACTCGGGATAGCCGCTGCACGCCAGAAACTTGCCGAACCGCCCCTCCTTGATCAACATGGGTTTGCCGCATTTTTCACATTTTTCCTGCGAAACCTCCGGCTCCGCCCGAACCTCGTCGCTGGCGCCGTCTTTTTTGATGTTGCGCGTAAAACGACACTCGGGATAATTGGAGCAGGCGAAAAACTTGCCAAACCGCCCCAGTTTGATCAACAAAGGCTGGGAACACTCAGGACAGGTTTCATTGGTGGTCTCCGAGGTGAAATCGGCACGGCTGGTGGTTTTTTCCTTGTCCTGAACCTGGACGATGAACGGATTCCAAAAACTTTTAAGAAGTGGCACCCACTCCTTTTCGCCCCTGGAGATGGCATCCAGATCGTCTTCAAGATGGGCCGTGAAATGAAAATCGACATAGCGGTTGAAATGTTCCACCAGAAACCGATTGACCACCATGCCGACATCCTCGGGAAAAAACTTTTTGCTCTCCAAACGGACATAACCGCGATCCTGAAGCGTCGTCATGGTCGGAGCATAGGTCGAGGGACGCCCAATGCCATAGCTTTCCAGGGCCTTGACGAGGGTCGCTTCGGTATAGCGTGGCGGGGGTTCGGTGAAGTGTTGCAGGGGTTCGATGCGCTGCATCGACAAGGTTTCCCCTTTTTCGAGGGGCGGCAACATGCCCCGGTCCTCTTCCTCCTCGTTGCGGTCCTGGGCCGACACTTCATCGCGTCCCTCCAGGTAGACCTTCATGTACCCGGGAAAACGAACCGAGGAACCGGTAGCGCGAAACCGATACGGGGCCTCGGGAGAGGAAGAACCAACCGACAGGGTTGCCGCGACATTGTCGATTTCAGCATCGGCCATCTGACAGGCCACGGTCCGTTTCCAGATCAATTCGTAGAGACGAAACAGATCTTTTTCCAGTGAATGACGCAGCTTGTCCGGAGACAGGGCAGGATTGGTAGGCCGGATCGCTTCATGGGCCTCCTGGGCATTTTTTGTCGAAGATTTGAATTTTCGTTCCGACTTGGGAAGAAATTCGCGACCAAAACGTTTTCCGACCACCTCGCGAAGCGCAGTCACCGCCTCCTGGGCCAGATTGACCGAATCGGTCCTCATGTAGGTAATCAGGCCGTAGGTATCGGCAACGCCAAGCGATTCTTCCTTGATCTCGACTCCCTCGTACAATTTTTGCGCACAGACCATTGTTTTTTTCGCCGAAAACCCGAGCTTGCGTGACGCTTCCTGTTGCAGGGTCGAAGTGATGAAGGGGGGAGAAGGTTTGCGACGGGATTGCTTCTTTTCCAGTTCCGCGACCGTCACATCCTGTCCGGCGATGGCCCGGACAATCGCTTCGGCCTGTTCCTTGTCGGCGATGTCGAACTTGTCAAGTTTGATCCCCTGAGCCACCTGCAATCGGGCGGGAAAGGGATGGACATCCCGGGTCCCCTTTTTGGCGACCTGTGCCTCGATGCTCCAGTATTCCCGCGTTTGAAATGCCTGAATTTCCGCTTCACGCTCGCAAACCAGGCGCAGGGCAACCGATTGCACCCGTCCCGCCGACAGGCCACGGCGCACCTTTTTCCACAAGAGGGGACTCAGATTGAACCCGACCAGATAATCCAAGGCCCGACGCGCCTGCTGGGCATTGACCAGATTCATGTCCACGTCGCGGGCATTGGCGATCGCTTCTTCGATGGCCCGCCGGGTGATTTCATGAAAGACGACCCGCTTGACCGCCTTGTTTTTCAAGCCGATCTTTTTTTCCCTGAAGACCTCGAGGACATGCCACGAAATGGCCTCTCCTTCGCGATCAGGGTCGGTGGCCAGCAATATTTCCTCGGCATCCTTGACCTCCTTGACCAGGGCGGTCACATGCTTGCCCGATTGCTTGACGACCTCGTAATGCATGAAAAAATCGTTTTCCGGATCCACCGAACCGGTTTTCCTGGGCAGATCGCGGATATGGCCGTAGGTTGCGACCACGGAATAATCCTGTCCCAGGAATTTGTTGATGGTTTTGGCCTTGGCAGGCGATTCGACAATGACTACGGAACGCATGGTACAATCGACTCGAACCGATTGGTTGAAGGTTGACGGGTGATCACTCTCAAGCGGATCGGACCCGTTCAGGACGTTGTGTCATGCGTTGCGGTATTTTGCAAGGCGAACCAGTTTCCCGGAAGGCGAATCACGATTCCCGCCAGTTCCAGTTGCAAAAGGATGCTGGATAGCGCCGCGACTGTCAAATGACTCTTTCGGGCCAGTTCATCCGCCTGAACCGGTCCGGCGCTCAGACTTTGGAGCAATCGGCCCATGGAACCGTCCGGATCCAGTGTCATGGGATGTTGCGGTTCCCCGCCGCTTGCCGCAACCGGCCATTTCATTTCCAGGAGGATGTCCCTGGCATCCTCGACCAGGCCGGCGCCTTCGCGCAGAAGACGGTTGCTCCCCTTGCAGCGCCAATCCCCTGCCACCCCGGGAATGGCGAACACTTCCCGTCCCTGTTCCAATGCCAGACGGGAGGTGATCAACGCCCCCGATTTTTCACCCGCTTCCACAACGACGACGCCATGTGTCAGACCACTGATGATTCGATTGCGCGCGGGAAAGCGAAAAGGTTCGGGTTTGGTACCCAGAGGCGCCTCGGTGATGAGGGCCCCCTGGGCGATGATGGTCTGGGCCAGTTGATGATTGGCCGCGGGATAACAGATATCGAGCCCGACCGCGGTCACGGCGATGGTCGTTCCCCCGCCATCGAGCGCCCCGCGATGGGCAGCGGAATCGACCCCCAACGCCAGGCCGCTGACAATGGCAACCCCGGCCTGCGCCAGGGACCGGGATAACCGGTAGGCCATGTCCAAGGCCTGGGGGCTTGCCCGGCGGGATCCGACCACAGCCATCATGCGCGGCGCGATCAGGGTTGACGGATCGCCACGTATGTAGAGAACAGGGGGTGGGTCGTGAATCTGGGCCAACAGGTGGGGATAATCGTCATCACCCAGGGTTGTGATTCTGGCCCCGATCCGCTGCAACCAGTGCAGTTGATCGGCGACCGGTTCGGCGGGAATCTTCCGGCGAAAGCCAAGAAGGTTCTCCAGCAAATGCGGTTTGATCCCCGGTATGGCGCGATATTCCGGTTCGCTGGCCTGGACCACCGCCTGGGGATGACCAAAATAACCCAATAATTTTCTGATGCCTACCGGCCCCAGACCGGGAATCTGGATCAAACGCAACCAATCGATCAGATCATGGGTTTTCATGCCATTCCCGCGACACGAACCGCGTCCCGACCCGGTCACCTTTTTCGACAACATCATTGGAACGGATGATCAAGGCCAGAGAGACCTGGGCAGCGATACGAAAAAGAACAACCTCGGCCACCGGACGCGAATCGATGCGAAAATCCTGAACGGCGGAATCGTGCTCCGTTTCATGCAACGACATCGATGGCCGTGTTCGATGAACCGGGAGGATCAATCCGGGAAAAACCCGGTCTTTCGTCCCCAATCCGACCGCCACGACCTGGCCCTCTCCTCCAATATTCAAGTTATTTTCAATATGAAGGATGGGTCCCGATCCATTGAAACCAGGATCCGATTCAAGTTTCAGGGAAGTTTTTTCGTTGAGAAAGGAATCGACCCGGTCACCAGCCATTATTTCCTTGAAGGCCCTGACCACGACCGCGATCGATCCCTCCGGGCCCGTTTCGATGATTTCGACGATTCCCAACGTTTCCGAAATCCGTCCCAGAATTCGCCCATCTTCGGGATCGCGCAGGATCTCTCCCGGTCGATGGACCGTCAGCAGATCGCCACTCCGAAACCGGTCCGAGGCCTCGATGACCAGACGTTGACCGACCGAAGCGGTTTCCTTTTCGACGATGCCGACGATCCGATGATTCTTCGGGGCTGGTTCATCCAGGATCCAGTTTCCCTTGAAAAGCTGGAGTTCGAGGGCGGATTGGATCGTTTGCAGCTGGGGGTCGGGATCGACGACCGCGGGGCGCGTGACGATTTCCGGTTTCAAGACGACACGCGGCAAATTTTTTCCGGGATGTCTCGTTCCGTCGGCCCCGGAAGTGATTCCCGGCAGGACGAAAAGGACAAGGAAACCAAGAAAGGCACATCCTTTGAAGTGTCCCGTGGCGCGACCGACCGGGAACATGGAACACCAGTTCTTGCGGTCACTCATGAAGTTTGCCCTTTTTTTCCGATCCGGGGTTCGGTTCCATGGAGCAATCGGCTTATATTTTCCCGATGGCGCCAAAAAATCGCCGGCGTCACGATCAGAGATACCATCAAAGCCTCGGGTTTGTCCAAAACATATTCCAGGATGGGGAGGACCATGAAAGCGATCAGGGCGGCGAGCGAGGAAAATTTCATGACTGCCGCCACCACCAACCAGGTCAAGAGGATGCTCACACCCGCCACGGGAGTCCATGCCAGAAAAATTCCCAATGCCGTGGCAACCCCCTTGCCTCCGGAAAACCCCAGATAGATTGGATAAAGATGTCCCGCGAATGCAGCCAGAGCCAATGCGGGGACCAGGCCTGGAATTGGCGGAAAAAGATGAATGCCGATCGCCACCGCCACGCCCCCCTTGGCCATGTCCAGGAGCAATGCCAGAAAGGCCGCCTTTTTTCCGGTGGTACGCAGCACATTGGTGGCGCCAATGTTGCCGCTACCCTGTTTGCGAATGTCTCCCGAGCCGAACAACCATCCCATCAACAGTCCAAACGGGATGGAACCCAACAGGTACGCACTTGCAACAAGCATTCCATGGGGCCAGATATTCATGAAAATCCTGATCGGTTGGTGTTTTTCTCGATACTTCCGGGAATGCGTCACCACGGATGGAGACGGGCATGGTGAAAGATGCAATGTGCCGTCAAGGCTTCTTTTTCTTCTTGTTGTTTTCTGTTACAAGGAGATGGTTCGGGTTTGCTCGTCGCACGCCAGGTCTCATGGCACACCCAATCACCCCTTGATGAGGATTTTGGCATGTCTCGATCCTTAAACAGAGTCCAATTGATCGGTCATCTGGGCGCCGATCCCGAAATGCGTGCCACCCAGGATGGAAAAGCGGTTGCCAATCTGAGAATTGCCACCTCGGATACCTGGAATGATGTCCAAGGTCAAAGGCAGGAACGGACTGAATGGCATCGTGTGGTTGTCTTCGGTCGAACCGCCGAAGTGGTCCAGCAATATTTGCGCAAGGGTTCACAAGTTTTCATTGAAGGAAAGCTGCAAACACGCAAATGGACCGACAAACAGGGGATGGAACGTTATACCACGGAAATCGTCGCCGGGAACCTTGGCAGTCAGATGATCATGTTGGGTGGTGGTGGCAATCGCGGTCAAGGTTCCTATTCGTCGGGATATTCCAACGCCCCCGCGCCGCAGGATCCTTTTGCGGGTGGCCCTGCCCCGTTCGATGCGAATGATTTTGGCCCTCCACCTGGAGGTTTTGGCGCGGCGCCATCTTCCGAACCAATTCCTGCCCGCGCCCCGTCTTTTGGAACCTCCGTGGGAAAATCGAGCGCCCCTGTCCAAAGTCCCGCAGCAGGAAACATTCCCAGTTTCGACGACGACATTCCCTTTTGATCGTTGTAGAAGCGAAAATTCGTCCAATATAACCGATCAGGCGGGTGGTGGATGAATCCACCCCTTCTCGCCTGCCAGGACCATTTCCCGATCCTGTTCCGGACCCGGGGTCATTTCCACCCTGCCATCGATCAACCGTAATTTTTTCTGGGCAAACCAGCGCACTGCAAGGGGATAGATGCGGTGTTCCTGCCTCAGGATTCGGTCCGACAGGGTGTTTACATCATCGTCGGGAAGAATGGGCACCACCGCCTGGATCACGATGGGACCGGTATCGACGCCATCATCGACAAAGTGAACGGTGGCCCCGGAAAATCGGGTGCCCGATTCCAAAGCCCTTTTTTGTACGTGCAAGCCGGGAAAGGCGGGCAGGAGGGCGGGATGGATGTTGAGAACGCGCCCTGAAAACTGGTGTACAAACCATGGGGAAAGAATGCGCATGAATCCGGCGAGACAGACCAGTCCGACGGCGTGTCGTGTCAAGAGTTCCGCCAGGGTTTTTTCAAAGGATTCCCGTCCACCGAATTGATCATGATCGACCACAAAAGCGGGGATCCCGGCCTTGCGTGCCCGTTCCAAGGCATGGACCTCTTTTTTGTTGCTGACGACGACCGCAACCCGCGCCGGAATGAATCCGCTGGCACAACCATCGATAATGGCTTGCAGGTTGGATCCACCACCCGAAACCAGGACTCCGATATTCAATAAATCAGTCAAGGAACACCACCCTTTCCATCCCCTCCCCTGTCGATGGTTCGATGGTACCGATTTTCCAGCAGGTTTCGCCCATCCCGTGCAACAGAGTCACCGTCCTTGACGAAAATTCCGGAGCGACTGCCAGGATCATGCCGACGCCACAATTGAAGGTGTGCAACATTTCCGCCTCGGCAATATGGCCCAATTGCTGCAGGTAGTTAAAGATTCCTGGCCGCGACCAGGATTTTTTATCGATGAAGGCGGTGACACCTGGTGGCAGGATTCGGGGAATGTTTTCCTGAAATCCTCCTCCGGTAACATGGACGATCCCTTTGACGGGGACTTCTTTCAACAATTGCAGCAGAGGTTTGACGTATATTCGGGTTGGCGTCATCAATACCTTGGCCAAAGTCTGTCCTTCGAACGAGGCATCCAATCCAGGGCCGTTTTCGGACAGAATCAGGCGGCGAATCAAGGAGTAACCATTGGAATGAGGTCCCGAAGAGGCCAAGGCGACCAGGTGGTCTCCGGGTCGTATGTCATGACCATCGATGATGGCATCTTTTTCCACCATGCCAACGGCAAATCCGGCAAGATCAAATTCACCATCGGGATAGAAATCGGGCATTTCCGCGGTTTCACCGCCGATCAAGGCGCAACCCGCCATGAGGCATCCCTTGGCGATTCCTTCGATCACGGTGGCTGCTTTTTCCGGTTCCAGTTTTCCTGTAGCGAAATAATCGAGAAAAAACCAAGGTTCTGCCCCCTGGACGATCAGATCGTTGACCGACATTGCGACCAGATCGATACCCACGGTATCCAAAGCGCCCGTAAGAAAGGCAAGTTTCAATTTGGTTCCGACGCCATCGGTGGAAGAAACCAATACCGGATCACGATAGCGCGACCATTGAGGGTGAAACAGGGCGCCAAATCCACCCAGATCGGAGCGAACCTCGGGACGTCTTGTTGCCGTGACCGCCTTGCGAATCAGGGAGACGACGCGGTTTCCCGCATCGATATCGACGCCGGCATCTTTATAGGTGGTCATAAGGGATCGCTTTCGCAGGTTTTCATGTGATCGCAGGGAAAAAATTTGGTAGCTTTCAAGCCATGTCACATTAAACGTTCAACGGATTGGATCGGCATTGGAACCGGAAGGGAATATACCCCATGGCTTGTCACGTCAAGTTTTTGAATTATCGGAATGTTTGTTTCCTTGTCCTCTTTTTTTCGGGATTGTTCCTGTTTCCCGTTTCCACGATTTTCGCCCAGAATGGAGATTCATTTTATGTAGTCAAGGGAATCATTGTACATGTTCCCCAGGGAAACGATCCGGCGAAAAACAGCAGTGCCATCGGCTTGCTGGAAGCGCAAAAAATTGCCTTCAAACTTTTGCTGGAAAAAATGTTGTCGGCTCGGGAGCGCAAGGATCGCCATTTATTTATCAAGGAAGTTCAGCGAAACATCAAGGATTTGCTTTCACGATCGATCATTGTGTCGGAGCGCCGTACCACCCGCGACCTGGAATTGACGGTCACGATTCATTTTGATGAAAAGAAGATTCGAGAAGTATTTTCGACTGCGGGTGTTTCGATCTGTCAAACCTCCTATCCATCCACGTTATTGTTGTTCGAGGAAAGGTCCATTGCTGCACCGTATTACAAATCGTTGACACAGGCTTTTGAAAGGGCTGGCCATCAGTATGGCATTGAAATGGTGCAACCTTTGCGAGATGTCGAAGACCTGGCGACCCTTGCCTTGTCGGAAAATCCCGCGCACTTCAATGAATTCAATCGTTGGGCCAGTGGAAGGTACAAAACGGTCAAAACCTGGAAGATTTCCGTGGAAGAGGAAGATGGTTCGGAATCGCGGAAAGGTGAGAATGGTCCATGGATCCGGCTGAAGGTGGTGGAAATTGGTGATGATGAAGTAACATATTATTTTACAAGGTTTACTGAACCGAAGAATGATGAAAAAAATTCCGTGAAGGGAAAAAAATGGAATGAGAAGATTTTGCTCCTGGCGCAACGGATCATTGATCCGTGGATTGTATCCCATATCATGGAGCCTGGAGACAATGATCATATTGACATTTCGGTCATCAATTCCAACAATCTGGATACCCTGGATGAATTGATCGAACGAATGAAATCACTTTCGGGGGTGGACAGTGTATCGTTTCTGGAAATGAGCAGCACCGATGTCAAACTCAGGTTGGAATATCAAGGAAGTGAAGCGGAGGTCAAAAAAGGGTTGGAAGCCCTTGGAGCCAGTGATCAAGGTGAGGGATTGGACATGATCATCAATCTGCCATGAATCTACCGAACATACTTTCATTCATCCGAATTTTTTCCGTGCCCCTGTTTATTTGGTTGGTACTCAACAATCAAATACACTGGGGTCTTTTTTTATTTGTCATGGCGGGAGTCACCGATGCCCTGGATGGATACATCGCCAAAAAATATGGAAAAATAACCGAACTTGGAAAAATTCTTGACCCATTGGCGGATAAAATTCTGTTGACTTCAAGTTTTGTGACCTTGAATGTCACTGGTTTGATTCCATTATGGCTTACCTTGATTGTCGTCACCAGGGATTTGTTGATCATTGCCGGGGCGATGGTATTTCAAGTTTTGACTGGATCTTTAAAAATGGAACCATTGACGATCAGCAAGGTCAATACGGTCATGCAGATTATTCTCATTGCCGTTGTCATGGGAAACGAAATCATTCCTGTCTGGACAGGTATCAGGAATTTTCTCTTCCTGACCGTCATGGTAACAACCATTTCCTCCGGATTCATTTACATTTTCCTTTGGACGAGGAAAGCTGTCGAGAGGGAAAATTCTTGAATTTAGACAGACGACAAAGAATTCATTGATAAAGAAACGGCCATGTTTGATACTGAAGGTGAGCAGCTCTTTCTTTTGTTCAACTTTATTCCGGATGATCATTTTGGAAATTTTCTTGTGGAAGGCAAAAACAAAGTCGCTCTTGATTCTGTAATTCAATTTATCGATGATACGGACAATCCAGGTGCAATGGTTGTGGTTGGTGAAACAGGGACTGGGAAGACGCATTTATTACGTGCGGCGATTCGTCGATGGAATGACCGTTCAGAAAATGGAATCTGTTTTCATTGTTCCGAATTGATTGAAAAAATGGCTGTCCGTCAAGAAAAGGAAATTGATTTTGGAAGGCTGAATCAATTATTGAATCATCGCATGATTTCCCTGGATGGTTTGGAGGAATTGGATCAAAACGAATTGGGTCAGGAAATGATTCTTTATTTTTTCAATCTTTTTCTTGACCATGGGGGCAAGCTGTTATTCGCATCGCGAATTCATCCTGTTTCCATGAAAAGGTTGCGACCTGAATTGCGCAGCAGACTGCTTTGGGGAAATATTGTTGAATTGTCACCGATTAATGATCAATTTCTTGGGCGAATCATGAAAAAAATTGGCCTTGATCGAAGTATTGATCTTTCTGACGATCTGGTCAACTATCTTGTATTAAGGTTGCCGCGATCGGTTGCAGCTTATGCCAAGGCTATTGAAGTTTTAGACTGGCAAAGTTCGAAAATGTCGCGCAATATTTCCATTCCACTGGCAAAGGAACTGTTCCAACTGTGATTAATTTATTTGATGCACCTTTTGGAAGGCTCATGAGGTGTTTCACGTGAAACCTCCTTCCCCTCCTTTTTCCGACAAACCAGCACCTTTTGACAGCTCTCTCCATGAAGGCCATCGCCAGCGTCTTTTGAATCGCTTGGTCAATGAAGGAATTGAAAGTTTTCACGATCATGAGGTTTTGGAACTGTTACTCTTTTTTTCCATTCCAAGGAAAGACACGAATAAAATCGCCCATTTGCTTATTAATCGCTATGGCAGTCTTTCCCATGTTCTTGATGCCGATTTTGCTTTATTGAAACAAGAATATGGCATTGGTGAAAAAAGTGCCTATCTACTCTCCGCTTTGCCCCCTATTTTCCGAAGATATTCTTTGGATAAGCTGAACAAGTCAAATGCGCCACTTCGAGACCCTGAATCTTCAGTCCGTTTTGTCCAGCCCATTCTTGCAACTCGATCCGAAGAGGTATTTTTACTTGTCGCTTTGGATAATCAATGTCGGGTTCTTTCAAGCAACATTGTTTCCGAAGGGACGGTCAAACAGGCGTTCGTTTACCCCAGACATGTTGTCAAGGAGGCGTTGAAGGTCAATGCCAGCAATGTTATTTTTGCCCACAACCACCCTTCGGGAAATGCCAATCCTTCCAAAGCGGATGTCAAATTGACTGATTTACTGGTTACGGTTTTTCATGCGATGGACATTAAAGTTCTGGATCACATCATTGTCGCCAAGGATGAACATTTCAGTTTTGCCAAGGAAGGGATGCTCGCTTCTTCTTCTTGACTGGGGATTCATCATTTTTCATTTATAGGGAATTATAGAAGAAGAAGTGTCTGTGAATTGTGGATTTTTTTCGTATTATGTTGATTATAAATGTAAATTTCATTCAATCTCGTTTGGAGAAACATTGAATCATTTTTTTGACAGGATCAATCTTTCAACTTTTTCCCTGATCCTTGTTCAATTTTGTACAAATTGTTGAAAAAAGGTAACTGCCCAGGTACTCTCTTGGTTCAATTATTGAAAGAAAAAAGGGGTCTGGGGGATTGCCCCCAGGGTTTTGATTTTGTTTTTGACTTTGTTTTGGACTTTGTTTTTTACGCGCTATTTCACCCGAAGCGGTTTCTCGCATGGTTTTTGCGAGAAACCGCGCAGGCGCGCGCTTTGGTCTGTCTTTCTTCGCGTTTTTTGCGAAGAAGGACAGACGCATTGCCGGTTGTAAGGCCTGAAAACTTGCAATGCGTCCCGATCTTTTCGCAAAAACCGCGAAAAGATCGGGACCAAGGCGCGCGCCTACGCAAGATTCCCGCAAAAACCACGCGGGAATCTTGCTTCGGGTGAAAGGGCGCGTGGAAAAACAAAATCAAAAACAAAGTCAAAACCCTGGGGGCAATCCCCCAGACCCCTTTTTTCTTTCAATAATTGAACCCAGAGGGTACCTGGGCCGTTACCTGTTTTGTAATGAACCTATGCGCCCATGCGGACGATTCCACGCCGTTCATCGTGTTGGTGTCTCGGATCCCTTTTCGGGCGAGATGGCGGGGGGAGAACCATCCGGCGCAACACTCGTGGAAGCCCCTGAGGTCGTGGACGGATCCGGGGTAGGAGCGGGTGAAGATTCACCGGAGTGGGCAGGACCTTTTTCATCATTTTGTGCCGCGTCAGGGACCGTCATATGTTGGGGATTGGCGGCGGATCCGGCCTCGGGCGGTGTCGCGGCGGCAGGTCGGTTCGGAGATGTGATCAGGGTTTCCTTGAGCGGTTTTTTCAGAAACAGTTCGCCTACGTATCCCGCGATACGAAAAACTTCCTCCCTCGTCGTGGATTGAATCAGGTACAGGTTTTTCTTTTCGACCCGCGCCACCTTGAGGACCGTCTTCGATCCATTTTTCCGCTTGATGGATAATTCCAGCGTCGATTGTTTCAGTGCCTCTTTTCCTTCGGGGTCGAGCGTTTCCAGACCATCGATGCGCAACTGGGCGAGTGTGCGCGCCAGGCGTGCCAGTTCTTCCTGGTTGGGGGTCTCTCCCTGTCCGAGTGGCGCGATGTTCCATGAAATTTCTTTTTTCTGGCCTTCTTCCTTCTTTTCTCCGGCCTTGCCGTCCTTGTTCGCGGTTTCCGCCGCGGCCACGGGGGTGATGGTCCGTCCAGCCACTTCGATGGTTTCGATCTCCTCCGTGGTTATGGCCAGAATATCCTTGTCGATCCAGTCATCGATCTTGACCGGGGCCTGATGATTGGCGAAAGCGACCGTCCGGATGGCGTCGGATCCTTCCACCCGGGCCTGGACCAGTCTCATGCCTGGGGAGGTCCCGAAATAGAGGGTCGCCTTGGGTTGGCCCTTTTGCGAAAGGACAATCTTGCGCTCAAATTCCTTCTCGGCCACCTTGAACCGTCCCTGGGCCGTGGCCGAGGTGGCCACGGGCAATCCCTGTTTCAATGCTCCCAGGCTTTCAAGGAGGTTTTCGACCAGGTGTGCGTTGGCCGGGAAATCCTTTTGCTCCGGAAGAACCCAACGTCCCTCCTTTTGCGCCAGAACGACCGTTTCCCCTTCGCCGCCCTGAATGGAGACGCCATCGATTTCGCTCTTCTTGAAGGAAGCGAACGGCATATCGGGGGTCTGGTTTTCCAGATCGGGGCCTGAAAAGGCCAGGGCAATGGCCAGAGCCAGTTGCAGGCCAAGAAGGATGGACAACAGACGAATGATCTTTTCCATGGCTCACACCTCCGCCAGCAGCGACTGGTAACGTGATTGTTCCCTCATCCTGGCCCCGCGCCGCCAGAACCAGACAATCGCCAGTCCGAGAAAGGCCAGGCCATAATGGACATATTCAAGAACCATCCGTTCCGACTCCTCCATCTGTTCCAGGGTCCGGCTGAAGTGTCCCCGGGAACGAATGCCGAGCAGATCGCGGTCCTCCAGGGACCAGTCAACTGCATTTTGTATCAGTTCCAAAGGTTTGGAATAGATCGTCCCCATCCCCTGGGAGGCCAGATCCAGGATGTTGTCCTCGGCGAATCCCTGACTCGAAATCAGGATGATGCGCGCCGACTCCCCCGACTTTTCGATGACTCCGGAAAATCTTTGTTTCTCGTCTTCTTTTTTCTCATCCGGTTTTTTCTCGGCAGTGGCCGGATCCAGGGTGGCGTTCGGGTTTGTCGGGTCCTTGGCCGGGTTCTCTTTCTTCAGGAGGGGGGATGGCTTGCCCTTGAAAAAGGAGTCGAAGCGCCCTTCGACGAGGGTGGCGATGACCCGGGATTTGGGTTCATCGGTAGTGGAGAAACCCAATTCGGGAAACATCTTGTAGTTGGGGATGACCTCCAGGGAATCGGAGGTCCATGAATGAGGTGAGGTCTTGAGCAGTTCGATCACCGAACGATTCTTGTTCTTTTCCGGATCGACAAGGATGGGTGCGGGCCAGTTGACCGTCAATTGTCCCAGACCGGAGGTGATGGGGGTGTGTTCGTTGAGTCCTCCCCGGCGAATGTCGGCAAAATAGCCGTAGGGCATCATCCGGACCTCCTGGACGGTGATTGGTCCCAGTTGGCGTTGCACCGGGATGGGCAGGGCATCGTTCTGGGCATCGAGGATCATCGTTTCTTCCAGGGTGATCCCGTGGTGGGCCAGCCAATCCTTGAGACCGGTATCGACCTTGGAAGCGGTCAGGGTTCGTCCGACATCGACATCGAAGGGAGCGGCAGTCATGATGACGCTTCCGCCCCGCATCAGGAACTGGTCGATGGCAAATACCTGTTCTTCCTTGAGGGCGCTGGGCGCGAGGACCATCAGCAGGTCGGTATCCTCGGGCACCGCGCCTGTGGTCAGGTCGTTTTCGACCACCCGGGCATTTTCGCCGAGAAACTCCTTGATGCGCGTGTATTCCTTGCCCGGCATTCCCGGATTGAAGGATCGTTCGGGCACCACGAGGGTTACCGTCTTGAGAAATCCGGGGGCGAGTCGTTTGATGGCCGCCTCGATCGATTTTTCGATGGCCTGCCGGGTCAACTCCTGCGGCAGCGGGACCGGAATGGCCTCCGTTCCCGCTTCGATGACCATGTAGAACCAAAACGGTTTGGGATCCAGAAGGCTTGCGATCTGAGGTCCGAAACCAAACCGTTTTTCCAGTTCCTGGCCCAACCGTCCACCATCCGCTTCGGGATTTTTGAATTGGCTCGAAAACCGTTTGCCCGATTTTTTTTCGAGTTCTTCCAGAACGTTTGTCAATACCGCCTTGAATTCGATCAGGCTTTTCGGCAGTCCCGCATCATCGGACATGTACCCCGAGAAGGTGATGTCGCGATTGATCGATTCAAAGGGATTGCCCCCTCCCTGGAAGGCGGTCATCGTTTTGCGAATGGCCCCGGTGATGGCGTACTCCGGGTTTTTCAAATCGACATCGAGGTCCTGTTCGTTGCCCGCCTTGATTTCGATGAGGTCGCGATAACCGAGGACTTCATACTGGTCGCCATAGGCGATGACGATGTCGAAATAGGCGTTGACCACCGACGCCTGATGGCGATTGGCCATCTGGAAGGGAACGGGACGGATGCCATAACGGGAAGCGGCCTCTTCCTCCAGTGCCGAATCCTCCTGGGGATCGACGAATTCGACCCGAATCCGGTTGTTTCCCGCCACGGCGTATTCTTCGAGAAGGTCCTTGAGTCTTGGGACCAGGGGGGCGAGAAGCGGATGGGTCTTGGCGGAAAAATAACCGCGAATCAGGAGGGGTTCGTGCAACCGTTGCAGATAGCTGCCCGTGGCGGGGGAAAGGGAGTAGATGGATCCCTGGGTGATGTCGGCGCGGGCCCAGCCGATGGAGGTCAACCACAGATTGCCCGCGATCAGATTGGCCAGTGCCAGGAGGGTCGCCAGACCCCAATGGCGATGGCGGATTGTCGGTGGATTTCCCGCCCAGCGAAGTTTTTCGAGGGAATACAGATTCAGGATCAGAAAGACGCCGACGATCGAAAGGTAATAGTACAGATCGCGAAAATCCAGAACGCCGCGGGTGATGGATTCGAACCGCGATCCGGTCCCGAGGAGGACCAGGATGTTGGCGATGGAATGACCGAAAAGATTGGTCAGGGTCGGCGAGCCGATAAAATAGAACGCGCTGCACATAAGCATCGTCATGATGAGGGCGACGATGGGATTGTCGGTGCGGGTGCTCATGTACAGGCCGATGCTGACGTAGGCGGAGGCGAGAAACAGAGTGGCCAGATAACCGCCCAGGACTGGACCCGGATCCAGGGGACCGATGAGGGCGATCGTCAGGGGAAGCGGCAGGGTCAGGGCCAGGGCGACGCCGACCAGTCCCATCGCCGCGGCGAATTTACCCAGGATCAGGGAAATCGGAGCGGTGGGGCTGGTCAGGAGGGTTTCCAGGGAACCGGAGCGCCGCTCTTCCGACCAGGAACGCATGGTCAGGGCGGCAACGAGAAAAATCAGCAGAATGGGCATCCAGGAGAACAGGGGACGGACATCGGCGATGTTGCGGGCAAAAAAGGTTTCCACCCAGAAAAAGACGAACAGCGTGATGGCAAGAAAGGCCCCCAGAAAGAGCAGTGCCGCCGGAGAGGCGAAGAACAGGGAAAATTCCTTGCGTGCGATCCGTTGAAATTCCTTCATTTCATCCCTCCCGCCGTTTCGCGAATGGCATTGGCCTCGGCAAACACCGTTTCCAGGTCCCGACGTTGTGGTTGCAGGGCATACAGGGGAATATTGTTTTCGGCCAGGGTCCGGGCCACTCTGGGGGCGGTGTCGAAGGAGGCATCGAGGATGTAGCTTGAACGTTCCCCGGTGGGGGTGGCGATTCGTTCGACCGAGGTGACTCCAGGGATGGCGCCGAGAAGCGACTGTCCTTCCCGGTCGATGGTGACCAGGAGTCGGGATTCGGACTCCAGGGCATCGAGGCGGGCATCGACGGCCAGGCGTCCCGAACGAAGAATCAGCACCCGGGCGCAAACGGCCTGAACCTCCTGGAGAATGTGGGTCGAAACGATGATGGTCGCCTCCCGGGCCAACTCGCCGATGAGGGTGCGCATTTGGCGAATCTGGGTCGGATCGAGGCCATTGGTTGGTTCGTCGAGGATGATGATTCGGGGATGGTGGAGAATCGCCTGGGCGACGCCGACCCTTTGACGATACCCTCGGGAGAGGGTGTGAATCGGGGCGAGCGCCTTTTCCTTGAGACCGGTGCGGGCGATGGTCTCTCGCAACGCCCTGGGGCGATCATCGTCGGCGAGGCCGTGGAGCGTCGCCTGGAAGTCGAGAAAATCGATGACCGTCATCTCGGGCCAGATGGGACAGTTTTCGGGCAGATAACCGATCCTTTTCTGGATTTCCCGTGTCGATGGCCCGATTTCCAGGCCGTCGATGACGATGCGGCCCGACGTCGGTTCGAGAAAACCGGTGATCATCCGCATGATGGTCGTTTTTCCCGCCCCGTTGTGTCCCAGGAGACCGACCACCTCGCCGCGCTCAATATGAAAGGATACGTCATCCACCACGGCCAGCTCGCCGTAGCGTCGGGTCAACCCTTTGACATCGATCACGTTGCCTCCTCCCTTGTCTTGACTGAAAATGAAGAAATGCACAACCCTTCCCGCGCCCGAACCGGTCGAGAGTTAAACATTCGATCGTCTCTGCGCAAGGGGTCAGGGAAAGATTTTTGGTAACGATTCCGGTTCCCCGAGTTTGGTTTCAAATTATTGAAAGAAAAAAAGGGGGTCCCGCGCGGGAATGACGGGGGATTGCCCAAGGGTTTTTATTCGCAAGAGTCCGTTCATGATTCCTCTGCCTCCGCAACCTTGAAGGTTTCCCCTTTGGCCAGCAACGCCCAAACGATGCGTGCGTTTTTCGCTGCCAACGCCACGGTTGCGACATTCCAACCCCGACGTTTTTCCAACTTTGTGACCCATCGGCTGAGTCGATCTTTCTTTTCCCTGGCCTGGATCAGTGCCGACCGGGCCCCATGAAGCAACAACATTTTCAGGTAGGCGTCTCCTTGATTCCCGATCCTCGCCAGACAGGTTCCTTCTTCCGTGGAATGTTGTCGCGGAACCAATCCAAGCCACGCTGCCATTGCCCGACCGTTTTTGAATACGCTCACATCCCCGATCGCGGCAATCAGCGCCGTGGATGTCAGTGGATCGATACCGGGAATCGTCTCCAACATCCGACAGGATTGGTTTTCTCTGCTGATGTCCTTGATTTGACCATCAAAACCGTGTATTCGCCTGTCAAAGTGCAACAATTGATCGTTCAATTGCCTCAGTTCATCACGAAACCACTCCGTCAAGCCGTTTCCGGTATCATTCAAAATTTTTGGAATCAGGCTCCGGACCTGGTCTGGTCCAGTCGGTATGACGACTCCATAGTCCATGAGGAGTTTATAAATCATGTTGTTCAAGGCCGTTCGATGGGAAATCGTCTTGTTTCGCATCCGATGCAGACTTTTGATATCCTGTTGTTCGAGCGATTTTATCGTCACAAATCGCATCATGGGCTGTTGAACCGCTTCACAAATTGCCGCGGAATCCAACCTGTTGTTTTTCTTGTTCTTGACGTAAGGTTTGACACGCTGTGCGACCATCATTCGGACGTCATGGCCCATGTTTTTCAACTCCCTGGCCACATGGTGCGCACCGGGGCACGCTTCGATGCCTACCAGACAGGGCTTCAAGTTGGCCATGAATTCAAGCATTTTCGCACGGGAATAATGCTCTCGAAAAACCGGGTTCCCCTTGGCATCGACCCCATGCAGGTGGAATGAATTTTCTCTGGTGTCGATGCCAAGGACCTTGATTTCTTTTCTTGTGCTATTTTTGCCCATGGTGCGCTCTGTTTTCCGTTCGGATTTTCAGGGTTCGAAATTGGCAACGTTTGGCGGTTGCACGCCTCAATCCTTGAATCGCTTCTCTCCCTTGCCTTGACTGAAATGAAGAAATCCATGATCCTTCCCCATGCCTGAACCGGTCGAGGATCATACATTCGACCGTCTCCACGCAAGGGGCCAGTGAAAAAATTCTGGAAACCAGGTTGGGTGGTTCTGATGGTACGATTCGCTTCTTCAAGTGGGCTTGAAAATGTGCCAGGATAAAATTCAATCGAACCATCCGAGCTTCCAAAAGCGAGAGAAAATAAAACATAAGGTTCTTAATGTTGCGATAGATATTTGTACAATAAATAGATGATCATGGTAAACGGTCACGGTATCGACGGCAAAGATCGGCAAATGACGGGCCAAGGTTCATATATTTTGGCCACGGAAGGTCTGACCGTTAAATTTCGCTCGGAATCGGGATGGTTTTCGGCTGTTGATGATCTTTCATTCAAATTGTGTCAAGGGGAGGTTCTTGGCGTCGTCGGTGAGTCGGGTTGCGGGAAGAGCGTAACCTGTAAAGCGCTTATGCGGCTTCATGATGATGGAGTCCAAAGTGGTAAGATTTTTTTGGACAACATCGATATAGCTACATTAGACGAGCGGTCACTGAGTCGAATACGCGGCAGACGTATTGCCATGATATTCCAAAACCCGATGTCGTCTCTCAATCCGGTTCTCTCGATCGGACGACAGATGACCGAGATCATTCGGCACCATAAAGGGATGAGCAAGGAGGAGTCCCGGAAGGACGCTACGAACTTGTTGGTTCGCATGGGCGTTTCCAATGCCGAAGATCGGCTTTCACAATATCCCCATCAACAGAGCGGGGGCATCAATCAGCGTATCGCCATTGCCATGGCGCTTTCATGCAACCCAGATGTGTTGCTTGCCGATGAGCCGACGGCATCGTTGGATCCGACCATCCAACTACAGATTCAGGATCTTTTTCGAGAGCTGAAGGGACGATTGAGCATTCTGCTGGTCAGCCATAATCTTGGAACAATCCACGACCTGGCCGATCGGGTGATCGTAATGTACAAGGGTATGATCGTTGAAGAGCAGTTTGCCGGGGAATTTTTCGAATCACCGAAGCATCCATATTCGAAGGCATTGCTGTCGGCTATTCCGTTCTTGAATCGCGGGGGCAGTTGAATTTTCTCATGCTCAATTTGGCGTCCCTCCCAGACAAAAAGGTCAGATCTGCAATTTCGGCAGTCGTTGATCGCAATGGATTGCAAACCCTGTTGGGTTTGCAAGGTAATGTGACGACAGACATTTATCCTCCGGCACTGTTTCCGAAATTGTCTCGTCGCCAGGAAATCTCTGAACAACGGCATGATGACGATAAATCGCTTCGCACAACGCCGCTCCGGTTGGTTGCATTCGAAGACGTATTGTCTCGTGCCATCGCAGAGCAGGTTGCAAGGGATGCAAGGCGTGTGGGCCTTCCGATTGAAATCCAGTCAGTCCCCTTTCCAGTACTCGTCGATCGGCTGAATAAGGGTGATTACGACCTGCTCCAGCTGTACTGGGGACCGTTCTATGCCGACCTCCGCCACTTTCTCGCACCGTTTCTAAGCAAATCATTTCCGCCATCAGGAAACAACTTCAACCGTTACAGAAATCCCGCAGTGGATTTACTTGTCGATGCCAGTCAGGCCCTGGCAGACCATGACGCTGATTGTTTGTTTTCCAGCGTGCGCGACATGATCCTCCGCGACGCCCCGATCATCCCACTTTATTTCGGGAATCTGGTCCGTGCATCGAACGGAACATTTGCCATGCCCCTTCATCCTCTCGGCTACCGTCCATACAAATTGGCCGTACCCATCAATGAGAAACCGAAAGGCTGAATCACCTGCGGAAACTCAATAATCCGTCATATCACATCGTTTTCAGAGTTGATCAGCACGGCCAACAGTGTCAGGCGGCAAGGTCCATTCGTGTTTTTCGCAGAATATCACCGATCCCTGTTTGACGCACATGACCGATTGCTCGTGACGCGGCATCGGCATGAAACATGTCGGCGCAACGGACGACATAGCCATCGTGGGTTATGCGAATGGCGTTGACGAATGAAGGATCACAAGGCTGATAATTAAAGAACACGACATTGTTGCGAGGCAGGGAATGCTCGGTGACCAACACCCCATAATCATCCACCAGCAGCCTGTCGATGTCGATCAATCCAGCCCGTGTCAGTTCGCGAGCAAACTCTGGAGTCGTTGTCACGTCGCTCTTTACATAGACATGGACCCCGCTACAGGAGGCAAGAGGGGTTTTTGATTTTTGGACCAGCTCGGCGGCAATTTCCACCTGCTTCGCGACAGGCAGGTACAGGTCATTGCCAAATGTGGGTCCCACGTAGGGGGAAATCAAAAGCCGCCCAAATTTGAGACGCCCCATCATCTGCAAGAGATCAGGCAGGCAAGATGCGTTGTGCGCACCGAGGGTAAAGCTGATGAAAACCCGTTGTCGCAATTCGTCGGAAAGACGCTCAAGGTTGGCCACCGTCCTGTCATACGTTCCTTTCCCGCGGAGGGCATCGTGGACGTCGCGATTACCGTCGATACTTACGTCCATGTAGTCCGGCATCAGATCGTCCAGATCGCGACCGATCTCTGGAGTCAGCCTGGTTAAATTGGTTACCAATCCAAAGCGCAGGTTTGCAACCGCATGCCGGCGATCCCGAAGATGACGCAAAACCACCTGTGTCTTCGTCCAGCCAACCAACGGTTCCTTGCCGACAGCACCGAAGGTCAGCGCACCAAGACCGATGAGATCATCGAACACGTTGGACCATAGTTCTTCGCTCAATCCCCGGCCAACCGTGTCATATCCAACATAGCAATGTCGGCAACCAAGGTCGCAGGCATTGTTGACAAAATACGAGACATCAAGCGGAACACTTCTGGAGCGATAGAAGTCCATCGACAAAGCCGTGTCCAAATGGAAAGGTCGCAAATTTTGCGATAATCCGCCATTGCTTCCAGATATTCCAAGTGCCATTATCGCACTCCTAGGATGTTATGGTATTGATTAGGCTAACGTAGTCCCTAACTGAACGTCTGTCTTCCTTCGCAAAAAACGCGAAGAAGGACAGGCCAAGGGGCGCGTCTTACGCGAATTTCCGCAAAAACCGCGGGAATTCGCTTCGGGTGAAATGGCGCGTGGAAAAACAAAATCAAAACCCTGGGGGCAATCCCCCAGACCCCTTTTTTTTCAATAGTCCCAAACCGGGGAGGTCCCTGGGCAGTTACGGATTTTTGAATCCGCCGAAAAACGATGATGGCGTTGGGGACACGGGCTGTCGCACGCCTCAAACCTTGAATCGCCGCAGTTCCTGATCCAGCATTCCGGCGATCCGTTGGGCGTCGATGGCGCCGTCGGTGACGGTGGCGCTCAAGGCGAACATTCGTTCCGCCGCCTTGAGGACCTCGCCCATGTGGTTGGTCAGTTCCACGGCCTGGAAAACGGTTTCGGCGACGGCATGGGTGATCTTTTCACCATGGTCCGAGGTTTTCTCCACCGAGTGGGTCATCCCTTCCACCCCCAGGGAGGCGGAGGAGACGTTCCGGGTGACCTCGTTGATGCCCAGGGCGATTTCCTGAACGCTGCGTCCGACCTCGTTGACTTCGTTGGTGATGTCTCCCATCAGGTGCGACACCGATTCGGTTTCCCGGGCGACCTCACCCATGGAACGGGTGATTTCGTTGACCGAATTGGATTGTTCGAGCATGGCATCCAGAATGTCGCCATTGGCCTGACGGATCCGTTTGACCCTTTGATTCATCCCTTCCATGGCGTTGTTGACGCTGTTGGTATGATCCTGGATGAGTTGAATCTTGTTCTGGATCTGTTGGGTCGCATCCCCGGTTTGCCGGGCGAGGTCCTTGACCTCGTTGGCCACCACCGCGAATCCCTTGCCCGCATCACCCGCGCCCGCGGCCTCGATGGCGGCATTCAGGGCCAGCATGTTGGTCTGCTCGGCGATGTCGCGGATCAACCCGACCACCATCATGATTTCCTGGGCCGATTGTGCCAGCTTGGTCATCACTTCGCCATTGGATTCGACGGCGCGATTGGCCTCGTCCGATTCGGCGGCGGCGATGGCGCACCGTTCCTTGACGCCGTTGAGCGAGGCGTTCATCTGTTCCACCGCCGAGGCGATGGTGCCGATGTTTTCGCTGGAGCGCTCGGTGGCCTCGCGTACCTTGATCATCCCCTCGGACTGATTGCCGGCGGCATTGGCGACGGTGCCCAGATTGGCGGAGGCCTCCTCGGCGGCGGCAGAGATGGTGGCCATGTTATGGTTGATGTCCTGGGCCGACTTGAGCACTTCGGTCATGTATCCGGACATCGCCTGGACCGCCTCCTCGACCCCGGTCATGTTGTGGTTGAGGTTCCCGGCGATGGTGTTGACCGTTTCCCCCTTTTGACGCAGTTCACCCGCCCCCGCTGAAAGCTCGGCGGCAACCTGGTTCAATTCATTGGAACTTGTCGTCAACGGACCCGAATTCCCGACGATCCCCGCGATCAGATGCCGCAGATTGCCGACCATGGTCGCCATCGCCCCGATCAAAATGCCAAACTCGTCTTCCCGATGTTTCGCTTCCATGGCAATGGTCAGATTGCCCTGGGCAAGATGTTCGGTCGTGGCGACGATCGCGTGCATCGGTTTCAGGATCAGCCGTTGCAGCAGCGAAAACAGGCCGATACCGACGATGCAAACCAATATGCCGATGAAAATGATTTTGTGGACGATCCGTTGCCGGGCATCCGCCAACAGATGGGTCACATCGTTGAAGACCCGGATTTCACCGATTTCCTGATTGCTGAAGTCGCTGATCGGAAAACGGGAGGCCATCCATGTCTTCCCATCGATCGTCATGGGGGTTTCCAGGGCCTGCTCCCTGGTCAATAACAGCAGGGGGCGGACATAAGGTTCGGAAAAACTGTAGAAAAGGGTATCGCCGATCACTTCATCCGATTTGCTGTCGGCGAAGCGTTTGGCGGCGTTGAACACCGATTCCTTGATGCCGATGGCAAAATCAAGTTTTGTCGTCTCCCGGGCGACCGAAAAGACCTCCGCCAGGCTGCCGCCGAGTTCCATCGAACCAAGGTGACGATCCCCCTGAAACACCGGATACACCACCCTGAGACCAGGACCCCCACGTCCCACCTCCAGGCCGACGACCGGTTTTTTGGACTGGTTCGTCACGATGACCGTCTTGCGAAAGGAAGAAAGGTCGTCGCCGAATTTGGCCGGTTCGTGAACGCGCAGAAAACTGATCGCCGGCGGCAGATGAAACTGGAATTGGTTCATCTTGTACTGGGGCAGCATCCGGTCCTTGAAGAAGGGAAGGGTCATGTCCAGGAGGGACTTGCGATCCTGGGCGGCGAAGGCGGCGATGATCCCCTTGTCGTTGAGCAGGGATTCGATGACCAGGGATTGATCCTTGCCACGGACATTGATCTGGCTGTGGATGATTTCACGGAATACATGGGCCGTCTCCATCGTCTGACGCTGAATCGACTGTTGCGCTTCCTGATGGCTCTGATAACTGAAGACGAACCCCATGAACGTCAGGGACACGAGGATGACCAGAACGACCTTGAATCGTAAACCGTGATGCCATTTCATGAATCGAAACCCTCATTCGAGAAACGTGGTCGGAATTGCTCCCCCCTGAAGCGAACACATCCGCTTCCCCGAATCATCATCCGTGCAAGTCGGCTTATTGATGGACGCGAATTTGATAAACTTCAAGAAAAAAAATAACACTGTCGGATCGAATGACAGTGCGGGCGCCCGTCGATCTTGCCTGGATATCACCCTCCTGATATGTTGGAGGCGGATTTCGAGAAAGGTATTGCGCGTTATTTTCTCGGTTTGTTTTTGTTCGCGACATCATTCCTCCTTGGATTGATTCAACAAAGGAAAACATGAAGGGAATGGACAAGATCATAAAAACGGGCATCACCAGGGGGATGTTCTGGATCGAAGTGCCCGAGGCGGGACTGCGCGTTCTCTGCGGCTGTCCGGGAGACAGCGTCAAGCATTTGATCAAGCGGGGGCTGATCGTTACCAAGGAAAAAAACGGGGTCGTCTTCGAGACCGGTCCCAACGCCATCCTTCTTTCCGACGTCATGGTGCAAAATGGCGAATTTTCCAATCTGGCCGAATTTCCCGTATTGCAGATGCTCTACAAGCAGGGGCTGATCCTGCCGAATCATCCCAACAATTCCGGGGAAAAACCCCTGTTGATCGGGATGCCGGAACAGGTCACTGCCCAGCTGCAATACATTTACCGCGGCAATTACGGTCTGGTTTCCCGGGAAGAAATCATGAAGACCGGCATGGATCGGGTGCGGGCCGACGAGATCATGCGCATGAAGCTCCGTTTCGCCTTTGGCCGGATCCTGCCGACATCGGCGTTTCTCGATACCCGCCTCCTGGCCGGAGAACATGAGCCGGTGGCGATTCGCAACGGGGTATCCATCAAGAGGAAATCGACCAACATTTTCGAATTCGAATATCGCGGTGAAACCGTCGCGGTCGATCTCAACCTGAAGGAGGGGGACCGGTATCCACCACCCTATCCCCTGGGATTCCAGAAAATAAAGCGGGAATATTTCGGCGTGATCCATTCGGGGGACGGGGATGGATGGGATACCAATCGACCCGGCATGTCGAGCATTCTCATGTTCCAGGGGCGTCTGTTCCTGATCGACGCCGGTCCCAACCTGGCCATCAATCTTGCCGCCCTGGGGATCGGCCTGGAAGAGATCGAGGGGGTGTTTCTGACCCACATTCACGATGATCATTTCGCCGGGATCACGACTTTGTTGCGGGCGGGTCACAAGATCAAATTCTATTCCACCCGGCTGGTGCGGGCGACGGCGGAAAAAAAAGTGGCCGCCCTTCTGTCGATGGAGGAAGAACGGTTTCGGGATTATTTCGAGATTCACGATCTGGCCCTGGATGCCTGGAACAATGTCGATGGCCTCGAAGTCAAACCAATCCTGTCGCCGCATCCGGTGGAAACCACCATTCTGCTGTTCCGGGCGTTGTGGGTCGGGGGACACAAAACCTATGCCCATTATGCCGACATCGTTTCCCTCGATATCCTCGAAGGGATGGTGACGGAGGACGACAGCAAAAACGGGGTGACCCGGGCCTTGTTCGAGCAGGTCCGGGCCGAATATCTGCAACCGGTCGATATCAAGAAAATCGATATTGGCGGGGGAATGATCCATGGCGTCGCCCGGGATTTTCTGGGAGACCGATCGGGCAAACTGCTCCTGTCCCATACATCCCAGGAGCCGACCGCGGAAGAAAAAAGGATCGGTTCGAGCGCTTCCCACGGGACTGCCGATATACTCATCCCCGCCGCCACCGATTTTTCACGGCACAGCGCGTTTGGCCATCTGCGCTCCTACCTTCCCGATGCCCCGTTCGATCAGATTCGCATCCTTCTCAATTGCCGCCCGGTATTTTTCAATCCCGGAGAAATCATCCTCAAGGAAGGGGAGGTTCCGGCCCATATTCTCCTCATCCTTTCGGGCATGGTCGAAAGCATCCATGCCACCGAAAACACGATCAGCCAGCTTTCGGTCGGCACCCTCGTCGGCGAGATGGTGGCCATGCACCATCTTCCGGTCGAGTCAACCATCCGCGCCTCCGGGTATGTGCAGGCCCTGGAAATTCCGTCCCAGCTTTACATCGAACTGATCGAACGAAACGATCTTTTCCGCAAGTTGGAGCGGACCTGGGACCTTCGTTCGTTTCTTCTTTCCACGAGTCTGTTCGGCGAAGGGGTGTCCCATCCGGTATTGGGCCGGATCGTGGATACTCTGGAAATACGGCGCTGCCAAGCGGGGGATTTGTTCACCTGCCGCGATCTGGGAGCCCTCAACATGGTCCGCTCGGGGCGTTTCGCCCGGTTGGTGGGCGGGGAAACCATCGACATCCTTGGCGAAGGTGACTTCTTCGGCGAGGAGGGGGCGGTGTTCAACATTCCCTGCCTGTTTCGCGTTCAGGCGATCGAAGCGGCGGAAACGTTGCAAATATCCGGCGAACTCGTCAAGGATATTCCGATCGTTCGCTGGAAACTTTTCGAGTCCTACCTGAAAAGGGCGCAACGAATCGTCTATTCCGGCAAGGGCTCCGCCCGGCTCGCCTGGAAGGATGAGTTTGGCATCCATAACGCCCAGATGGATACACACCATAAGAAACTGGTGGAAATCGCCAACAGCATCATCGAGATCGTCCACTCGTCACAGGACAGAAACTCCCTGGAACGCGCCTTCGAGGGATTGGTGGATTATACCCACTACCATTTCGCCTCCGAGGAAAACCTTATGGAAGAATATGGCTACCCGGAATTGGAACGACATCGCGCCATTCACCGCGCCCTGGTCTCCCGGGTCCTGGACTACAGGGAAGAAATCGCGTCCAGGGAGACCCTGGACGGGGTCGATTTTGAATCATTCTTCCGCGATTGGATCGTGGGGCACATCCTGAACGAAGATCGCAAATACTCGGTGTTTCTCAACGAACGGTGCGTTTTTTGATCCGTTTCATTTCGATGCGCCAGGGGGCCAGGATCATGTCTCCGGCCCCCTGCGCCATCATTTGGCGACAATGTTGACCAATCGACCGGGAACGACGATGGTTTTCACAACGGTCTTTCCCTGAAGATGGTGACGAACGGTGGCCTCGCCATGGGCCGCTGATTCCACGACGGCCTGGGACGCATCGGCAGGCACGGTGATCTTCGCCCGCAGTTTGCCGTTGACCTGGACGACGATGGTCACTTCCTCGCGGACCAGGGCCTGGGGATCGGGCCGGGGCCAGGGGTGATGGGCCAGGGAATCGGTGTGTCCCAGGCTTTCCCAGAGTTCCTCGGTGATGTGTGGCACCAGGGGATGGAGGAGCAGGATGGCACTCTCGGCCAGTTCCCTGAAGAGGCCCAGGTCCCGGGGATCGGTCCGGGTCAGGGGGCGCTCCGCCAGATGCCGGGTCCCGGCATTGACCAGTTCCATCACCGCGGCGATGGCGGTGTTGAACTGGAATCGTTCCAGATCGCGGCTGACCTTTTCGATGGTTTCATGGATTCGGGTGCGCAATCCCTTGAGTTCGGCATCCTCCGTCGTGGGGACCGCGGCCTGGGTGTCGCGGACCATGGGGGCGATCTCGCGGACCATCCTCCAGAGACGGTTGAGAAAACGCCAGGCCCCGTCCACGCCCGAGTCGCTCCACTCCAGGTCCTGCTGCGGCGGCGCGGCGAACAGCATGAAAAGACGTGCAGTGTCCGCGCCATATCCCTGGATCAATTCCGCCGGATCGACGACGTTGTGCTTGCTCTTGGACATCTTTTCGTTGCGCCCGACGACGATGGCCTGGCGGCATTCGTGACAGACCGGTCCGCCGTCGTCCCCGGTGACGACCTCCGTGGGATAGCGCCAGCCATGGGTGGGACAGCGCAATGTGTCCTTGCGGACCATCCCCTGGGTCAGGAGCCGGCGAAAGGGTTCGTCCACCGCCACCCATCCCTCGTCCCGCAACGCCTTGTGGAAGAACCGGGCGTAGAGCAGGTGCAAGACGGCGTGTTCGATGCCGCCGATGTATTGATCGACCGGCATCCAGTAATCGACCCGTTTCCGGTCCAGGGGTCCTTCCCGATGGTCGCGGCAACAATAGCGCAGAAAATACCAGGATGATTCCATGAACGTATCCATGGTATCGGTTTCGCGTCGGGCCGCGCCATGGCATCGGGGACAGGAAACACGGGTGAAGGATTCCAGATGGTCGAGCGGATTTCCCTGGACGGCCAGATCGACCTGTTGCGGCAGACGGACGGGAAGATCCTCCTCGGGGACCGGGACAACCCCGCATGCCGGGCAGTGGATCATCGGGATGGGATTGCCCCAGTAGCGTTGTCGGGAAATTCCCCAGTCGCGCAGGCGGTAGTTGGTCTGACGTTTTCCCAGCCCCAGACGCTCGAATTCCTCGATGACCCGTATTTTGCCGCTTTCGTTGTCCAGGCCGTCGAAGGGGGAAGAATGGACCATGGTTCCGGGGCCGGTCCATGCCTCTTTCAGTCGAGCGGCCTCCAGGGGCGGACCCGGAGGTTGAATGACGACGCGGACCGGCAATCCGTGGGCCCGGGCAAACTCGAAATCCCTCTGGTCATGGGCCGGCACCGCCATGACCGCTCCGGTCCCATAATTCATGAGGACAAAATTGGCGATGTAAACCGGTATCCGTTCCCCGGTCAGGGGATGAATCGCCCGGTATCCGGTATCGAACCCTTTTTTTTCCAACCGTTCGAGCAGTTCCTCGCTGGTACCCGTTTTCTGGCATTCGCGGATGAACGCCGCGGCCTCGGGATTCTCCAGGGCCAGCCGCCGGGCCAGGGGATGCTCGGCGGCGATGGAACAGAAGGTGACCCCCATGAGGGTGTCGGGACGGGTGGTATAAACGGGCAGGGTTTCGCCGAGACCTTCGATGCGAAAGGAAAACTCCAAGCCCTGGCTGCGTCCGATCCAGTTGGCCTGCATTGTGCGGACGGTGGCGGGCCAATCGGGAAGGTGTTCCAGGCTTTCGAGAAGTTCGTCGGCATAGGCGGTGATCCGGAGAAACCATTGTGACAATTCCCGTCGTTCGACCAGGGCGCCGCTGCGCCATCCACGGCCCTCGATGACCTGTTCGTTGGCCAGGACCGTCCGATCCACCGGGTCCCAGTTGACCAGCGATTCCTTGCGGTAGACCAGTCCCCGCTCGTGGAGCTTGAGAAAGATCGCCTGTTCCCAGTGGGCGTAGTCGGGATCGCAGGTGGCGAGTTCCCGGTCCCAATCGTAGGAAAGTCCCATGGATTTCAATTCATTGCGCATGACGGCAATGTTGCCATGGGTCCAGGTGGCGGGGTGGGAGTTTTCCTTGCGCGCCGCGTTCTCGGCGGGCATGCCGAAGGCATCCCAACCCATGGGATTGAGGACGTTTTTGCCCAGCATCCGTTGATGACGGGCGATGACATCACCAATGGCATAGTTGCGGACATGCCCCATGTGAATACGCCCCGAGGGGTAGGGAAACATCACCAGGCAATAGAATTTTTCCCGGTCGGCCCGTTCGATCGCCCGAAAGGTCTTGTCCCGCTCCCATCGTTGCTGCCATTTGGCTTCGATGGTCTGGGGATTGTAACGGAGTTCGGCGTTGTCACTGGGATTACGGTCATCGGCGATCATGGCGGCCTGGGGGTGCGGGTTGAGAGAAAATGTGAACCGGGCGCTCGTGATCCCGATTCCCAAGGATCTGGATGAACAGAGCTTATTGATTAACACAGGCAAGCCGATCAGGCAATCGAGGATAATACGGCTTGGGTCCTGTTGAAAAAAGGCGCTCGCCTCTCCCGGAGCGTTTTGACATGGGGATCGGTCGTTGCTATAGTCTGTTCGATGACGGCATCACGAGATTCCATGGCGGTTGCGGCCACACGGGTGTGGGAGGGGGGCCATGTGAATTTTTTACAATCAAAATATTTTCAGCAGCCAAAATTTTTTAATCGTTATTGTCGTTTCCAGCGCGGATGGAGTATGGTGGGTCCCGACTTGGTCGTGGCTGGGGGCTTCAAGGGCCCTCATGAAGGGAATCAAGTACATCGCAATCGAGGGAAATAAACGCGATGCGCCTTCACGGGTCTGGCCATGAGGCGTGGCCAATGGACGAGAAAAGGGATCGAGGCATTTATTGGGTTCGCCGTCGTGAACCCGGATTTTGGGTCGGTCTTTGGAGAAATGTGGCTCTCCGAAAGACGCAATGTTGGGAGGAACTATGAATAGCCATGACCTGGTCATTGTCGGGGCCGGATTGTCGGGCATGCGAGCCGCCCTGGAAGGGGCGAAAGCGGGAATCGACGTGGCGATCATCAGCAAGATTCACCCTTTGCGCAGTCATTCCTGCGCCGCTCAGGGTGGAATCAACGCCGCCATCAATCCAGAGGATTCACGGGAATCGCATGCGTTCGATACGGTCAAGGGGGCGGATTACATCGGTGACGAAGACGCCATCGACCTGATGTGTCAGGAGGCTCCGGAATGTATCCTCGAAATGGATGCGATGGGGACCCCCTTTTCCCGTTTCGAGGGGGGCATCATCGCGCAGAGGGCGTTTGGCGGGGCCAGTTTTGATCGGACCTGCTATGCCGCCGACCGCACCGGTCAGGTGCTGCTGCACACCCTTTGGGAACAGTTGGTGAAGGCGGGGGTGAAGGTTTACGAGGAGGTCAGCATTTTCAAGGTGGCCGCGGACAAGGAAGGTCACATTGTCGGCGTTGTCTGCTACGACATGAAGACGGGCGAGGTGTTTCCCGTTCGCAGCCGCGGACTGCTGATGGCGACCGGAGGTTATGGCCGGGTCTACATTTCCAACACCAATGCCACCACCAATACCGGTGACGGCATGGCCTTGGCGATGAGGGCCGGGGCGCCGCTGTCCGACATGGAGTTCGTTCAGTTCCATCCGACGGGACTTCTGACGACCGGGGTTTTGGTGACCGAAGGGGCCCGTGGCGAAGGTGGCATTCTCATCAACTCGGAAGGGGAGCGGTTCATGGGGCGGTACGCCCCCAAGAAGAAGGAACTGGCCTCCCGTGACGTGGTCGCCCGGGCGGAACAGACCGAGATCATGGAGGGCCGTGGCGTCAACGGGGCCATTCTTCTCGACCTGCGCCATCTTGGTGCGGAAAAGATCATGGATCGTCTGCCGCAGATTCGCGAGCTGGCCATGGATCTGGAAGGGGTCGATCCGATTCACGCGCCGATTCCGATCCGTCCGACGGTCCATTATTCGATGGGGGGCATCCGGACCGACAAGTGGGGTGAAGCCCCGGTGCCGGGTCTGTATTCCGCGGGAGAGGCAGCGTGTGTGTCGGTCCATGGGGCCAACCGCCTCGGCGGCAATTCGCTGTTGGACACCATCGTTTTCGGCAAGATCACCGGCCACTATGCGAGCACCGCCCTGGCCAAGGAAAAAGGAAAGGCCTTCCGCGATTTCCCCATGGAGGCAGTGGAAGAGGTGAAAGGGGAGATCGAAGCGCTCAAGAAGCGGAAGAATTCCGGACTGCGCCCCTCGCAGTTGCACGAGAAGATGGCCACCGCCATGAATCTGCACTGCGCCGTTTTCCGGACGCCCGAATCGCTCAAGGCGATCGAAGCGATGATCCCGGAATGGCGCGAGGGCTACGAGAAGGTCCATCTGGACGACAAATCCACCGTGTTCAACGTCGATCTGTTGCGTGCCTGGGAGCTGCGCAACCTGATCGATCTGGCGGAATGTATCGTTCGCGGTGCCGTTGTTCGCACGGAGTCGCGGGGCGCCCATTTCCGGACCGATTTCAAGGAACGTGACGACGTCAATTGGCGCAAGCACACCATCAGCAAGTGGGATGCCGCCAACAAGAAGGTTGTGTTGAGCTATGAGAATGTCCGCACCGTGGGAAATCCCAAATACGAGCCCATGGCCCGGACCTACTGACATGGATCAGGGACGTGTCGCCCGAGGGGATTGCTGATCGGGGCACGACCTTCCGCAAGACCATTTGGAGTCGGTTATGGCTGAGAAGACCTATACGTTTCGAGTTCAGCGCAACAAGGTCACGAGCGACGGCAAAGTGGAGTCGCGGTGGCAGGATTTCAAGTTGTCGGCCGAACCCACCACCACGGTTCTGATCTGCTTGGAGCAGATCAAGGGCCATCAGGATGGTACCCTGACCTATCGCATGTCCTGCCGTTCGGCGATCTGTGGCTCCTGCGCCATGAAGATCAGCGGTCGCACCCGCCTGGCATGCAAAACCCATGTGGAAAAAGTGGCGGACGCCGACGGGGTGATCCGGGTTTCTCCGATGACTAACCAGCCGATCCTCAAGGATATGGTGGTGGACATCCGCCCGTTCTATCGCCATGTTCACAAGATCAAGCCCTATCTCCAGGAAGGAACGGAGAAGGATACCAACGTGGGACGGTCTTCCTATGACCAGGTGAACCACGTGACCCAGTGTATCATGTGTGGCAGTTGTTATTCCGACTGCACCATGGCGGAAGTGAGCGACAAGTTTGTCGGGCCGGCGGCGTTGGCCAAGGCGTTCCGCTTCGTCTCCGATCCCCGGGAAGGGAAGAAGACCGCAAGGTTGCGGGAGCTTTCCGAAGAAAACCAGATGTGGAGCTGTTGTCGTTGCGCCCAGTGTGTCGAGACTTGTCCCAAGGATGTCAAACCCATGGAGGCCATCGTCAAGCTGCGGGCGCGTGGCATGCAGAAGGGGTTTGTCGATGGGCCGGGGCCAAGGCATGCCCTGGCGTTCCACGGGGATATCCAGAAGACGGGTGATCTCAATGAGTTCACCCTGATGCAACGGACCATCGGGTTCGTTGGCACTCTGGGTGAGATGGGGATGGCGTTGCATTTGATGAAGAAGGGGAAGATTCCCTCGCCGTTTCCGCACAAAATCGAAGGTGTGGAAGAGTTGCGTACTATCTACAGGATTCTCGAAGAGAACCCCTTGGATGTCGAAACCAAGGCCAAAGAGGTGGCTCCCGAATAGGGGCCGGTGTCTGGGAGAATAAAACATGTCTCTGGAATTTTCCTTTTATCCTGGTTGCGCCGGCAAACAGGTGCAAAAAGAGGCCAAAAGCGCGGCTCATGCGGTGGCGCGTGAGTTGGGGATCACCCTGCATCCCATGCCTCGGGCTTCATGTTGCGGCGCGGTGAGTCTGCGGGAATCGAAGCTGGCCTTTTCGCTGGCGGTCGCCGCTCGTATTCTTTCGGAGGCGGAAGCGGCGGGGCGCAATCTTTGTACCATCTGCAACACCTGCCTCCAGACCCTCAGTCATGCCAACTTTCGCTTCAAGCGGGAACCGGATGTCCTGGAGAAGATCAACGGTGTCCTCAAGAAGGCGGGGGTTCGTCCTTATGGGGCCACCATCAAGGTGCAGCATCTTCTCTGGGTGGTGACCGATCAGGTGGATCCGAAACTCTTGAAAAGCAAGATCACCCGTCCGTTGAAAGGGCTCAAGGTGGCTCCGTTCTACGGTTGTCACAACCTGCGCCCTTCGGAAATCTACGAATCCAAGGCGGGGGATGAGGCGGATCATCTGGACCGGTTGATCACGACCTTGGGCGGAAGCCCGGTTTCCTATTCCGGTTCCAGGAAGTGTTGCGGGTTTCATGTCATGCTTTCCGACCCGACCGAAATGCGGTCCATGGTGGCGAAAAACTGCCTGGATGCCAAGGGGGAGGGGGCGGAATTGATGATCAGTCCGTGTACCCTGTGCGACATGTCCCTGAATGCCTATCAGATGCCGGCGGAAAAGGTGGTCGGCAAAAAGATTGACATGCCGGAGATGAACTTTGCGCAACTTCTCGGCACCTCCATGGGACTCGACCCTGCGGAATTGGGGATGGAACGCCTTCATGTCGATCCGCGGCCTGTCCTTCAGAGCAAGGGGGTTTGAGGACGGATCGTGACTGCCAGGGGGATGATGGCCTCTGGTTGAAGTGGTACCACTCGTTCGGCCATTTGGGAGGGTGATCCTTTCGAATGGCCGAACCCGTTTTCAGGACAATGTTGTTGTTCCGGGAACATGAAGGAGACCCTCATGCAATGGACCAGGGAAAAACCCAAGGAACCGGGATGGTATTGGTGGCAACCGATTCCCAACTATACCGAAGCGGTTCTGGTCAAACAGGGATTTGCCTATCAGGTTGGCGTGGAACAGGGAAAACAGGTTGGATTGATGGCTGGGCATTGGTGGGGTCCATTGCAGGCTCCGCCACGTCGGTTGGGCGATTGATCAGGAGACAAACTATTGAAAAAAATGGGTTTCAATGGATTTTTCTCAGGGTTTTTATTTTTCCTTTTTTTGAAAATGCTGCTTCGATGGGTTGACCATGACGAATATCAGTCACCCGCACGACCGGTTTTTAAAGGTTCTGCTTTCCAATCCTAAGATGGCGGGAACTCTGCTGCGTGAGCGCTTGCCAAAGGAAGTGGTGGCGGTGTTGTCCGATGATCCGCCAGAATTGGTGGAGGGTTCGTTCGTCGATGAGGCGTTGCGTGCCCATTTGACGGATCGGCTCTACCGGGTCAAGACGGTTACTGGTCGGGTGGCTTTGCTGTACGTGCTGATCGAACACAAAAGCTTTCCCGACGTGCGTATCAGTTGGCAATTGTTAAACTACATGATCGAGGCGTTGAAACAATGGGAACGCGAGCATCCAGAATGGGAGCGACTTCCGGCCATCGTCCCCTTCGTGTTTTACCATGGCGCGACAGCATGGCGCGTGCCGGACGAGTTCCTGGCTTTGGTGGATGCCGAAGAAGACTGGCGTTCCTACCTGCTGAACTTCCGTTTCACGGTTTTGGATCTGGGCCAGATCGACGATCGTTCGATCTCCCGCCAGCCGGTTTTGCGTGCCTGGCTGCTGGCGGCAAAATACGCAACTCGCGATGGCCAGCAGATTCAGGTAAAAGAGTTGCTGGTCGAAGCGCTGATTCAAATCCCGAATGAAGATTTCCGATTTCTGATGCGCTATGTGGTCGAAACCTACCGCAGCTACGACGAGCCGACGGTGCGTGAAATCATTCGCAGGGTACATCCCGAGGAGGAAGTCAATATGATGTCCCTATTTGCACAGGAAATGATTACAAAAGGGGAACAGAAGGGACGACGGGAGGGACGACGGGAGGGACGACAGGAAGGACGACAGGAGGGACGACAGGAGGGACGACAGGAA
>JADGCV010000014.1:42103-90052 GCA_015228815.1 Magnetococcales bacterium
GAAGGACGACAGGAGGGACGACAGGAGGGACGACAGGAAGAAGCCACCTCCATGCTTCTCAATCAGATGCGTCACAAGTTTGGTCAGATACCAGACTGGGTAAACGACAAGGTACGATCGGCAAGTCTGGAACTCATCGGGACATGGAGTAAGAACATCTTGTTCGCAAATTCCGTGGACGAGGTATTCTCGTCATGACACGGACCATCGGACAAAAGCGCACATGCGATTCTTCCTAAAGACATGGCGTTGAAGTCCCCATCAACGGCCATCGCCTTCCAGATTGGAAGTGGAATTGCGCCCCTGCTTAGGACCCGGTGACGCATCCGCCCTGACCCCGAACCGCCGTGAACCAGGTCATTGATGGGGGTGGACCCGGCGTTTCCAAAACATGATTTTGCCGCAATGGGCACACTTTTTGACCGTGGCAAGATAGTAAATCAGCCCGATCACGGCAAACATGGGAAACAAAATGCGCACGGCGGCGATCATGGGTCCCATGCGCACATCCTCGCGGATCAGGTCGGCATAATTGCTCGACAACCCCAGAAGGGTAACCCCCATGATCATCAGTCCTCCAATAAATATGAGAACACGACTCTTGAGCAGGGGTTTGGATTGGTGATTCATGGTTGGGCTGCCTCTTCGAGAATAGTTCCAGGGTGGCGGGTCAGGACATCCAAACCGTCTTCATCGGGATCGTTTTTTTATTGTGTCTTTATCGCACGCCGATCCTCCTTGACGACATGCTAACATGGTTCAATCATGAAGCAAGGAAAAAATCATTTTCAGATGAATGATTTACCATTATCTTTCTTTCTTGGGGTATAAATGGAACTGCTTGCGGACTCTTTACGAAAACCCTTTCTTTCCTTAAAAAAACAACTCCGCGAACAATGAATCGACCCGACATGCGGGCATCGATGACCGACTGGGAAGGGAACGCATCACCCCCTTCAGCAGATCAAAACGCCCCCTCCCGCACCGCAGCGGGTGGAGCGGCGCTCTTTCTGTGCGGCATGATCACCATTCTATTGTCATGGTTTTTCATTCATGACGAAATCGACGTTCCTCCGGTGGTTGCGAGCGGAGCGTTATCGTTCTTTTTTCTTTGGACGCAAATTGCAAAAAAAGGTTCCCTTTGGCCCGCCCCCGCCGGAATCGCGGCAGGTTTTTTTGCCATCGGTTTCAATATCACCGATCCCGGAGCGCTGCCCGATGAAGCCTATGGACCGATGCTCCGGCTCCGGGGAACGGTTCATGATCGCGTCGATCGTCGGGACTCGGTCGTCCTGGAACTGACCCGGCTGGAATGCCCCGACCAGGGATGGGCCAGTGATGCCTGGATTCGCCTGACCGGAAAAGTGGAATCCATCGGTCCGGTGGTCCCGGGAGACCGGATCGAGGCAGTCGTGCGGCTGCGGCGTCCCGAAGGACACCAGGCCCCCGGGGTTCTGGATTACGGCAAATGGTTGCGCCGTCACGGCCATGTTGCCACCGGTTGGGTCGGGAAAACTCCGGTCTCGACCATCGCCTGGGACGGCGGCGCCTATTGGAATCGCCAGCGCAACAAAATTTCCCATTGGATCATGGAACGGTTGCCGGCAGTCAGTGAAGGCCTGGCCGAGGGACTTCTCGTTGGAAAACGGGGGCTGGTCGGAACAGAACTCAACGAAGCCCTTCAGGTCACGGGAACCTACCATCTTCTGGCCATATCGGGGCAACACCTGTCGATGGTGGCGGGATGGAGTTTTCTCGTCCTGCGCTGGTTGCTGACCTTCATCATTCCCGCGTCGCGACGATGGGACATGAAAAAAATCGCGGCCATTCTTTCCTTCCCGCCGCTCCTGGTCTACAGCCAGTTGGCGGGCTGGTCGGTTTCGACGCAACGGGCCACCCTGGCCACCGGTCTGGTGTTGCTCGGTTTTCTCGTGTGGCGTCGGAGTCTGGGCGTCAACACCATGATCCTCTCCGCCATCCTGATCCTGTTCTTCTGGCCCGAGGAATTGTTTGGGGCGGGATTTCATCTGACCTATGTCGCGGTGGTGGCGCTGCTTTTTTTCTTCCATTCCATCCCTTATGGTGGAACCTACCGGCGCCGGATGTTCTGGATGGCCGCCCTGACCTTGTTCATGAGTCTCGCCACCGCTCCAATCGTCGCCTATCATTTCCATCGGTTCGCCCCCTATGGATTTCCGGCCAATCTGTTTGCGATCCCCTGGATCGGCTTCGTCTCCCTGCCGCTCGGATTCGCGGCATTGGCGACACAACCGATTCTGCCCTGGTTGTCCAACTGGCTGCTCGACGGAATGGGATTGAGTCTGGAGGTCTTTGTCCTCTGGATCGAAGGGTTGTCCCGCTTGCCCCACGCCTGGCAACGTCTTCCGGGACCATCACTTTGGGGAATTTCCCTGAGTTTGGCCCTCCTCGCCGCCTGTTTCATCCTCCCCTGGAAACGTGGACGAAGCGGATTGGCGGCACTGGCGGCACTGGCCTTGTTCTGGCCCCGAGGCACCCCTCCACCCGGAAGATTGCACGTCGCCTGTCTCGATGTCGGTCAGGCGATGGCGGCGGTGGTCCGCGGACCGGACAACGAATGGATGGTCATCGACGCGGGTGGGGTGGACACACCCCGGTTCAACGTGGGCGAGGGGGTGATTTCACCCTATCTTTGGCACCACGGGGTTCATTCCCTCGCACGTATCGTGATCAGCCATCCTGAACAGGACCACATGGCGGGCGCCCTCGCCCTGCTGCGTAATTTCCACGTCCGCGAACTTTGGCTCGGCTTTTTTCCCGAACAGGAAACAAACCGAATCTTCTACCGCCGCATCATTCGATACGCCGAAAACCATGGCGTCAAACTCCACAGAATCGATTCAGCGCTGGAAAGAAAATCCCTCATGACCGTGAACGCCGTATCACCCCGCGTCACGGGAACAGGAACAGAGGTCAACGATCGCTCGCTGATCGTCACCATCACCCTTGGCCAACAGCGATTCCTCTTTCCGGGAGACATCGAGGCCCGCGGCGAACGATGGTTTCTCGACCAGGACCCCGCCGTCCCGTTCACGGTGGTCGTCGCCCCCCACCATGGCAGCATCACCTCCAGTTCCCAACGATTTGTCACCACGCTCGCGGCGCAACACGTCGTCTTCAGCAGCGATGCCTCCCGCAACCGGAACATCCCTCATCCACGGGTCCTCGACCGATGGCAGCGATCAGGCGCCCGCCCGTGGCGCACCGACACGGCGGGAACCATCATCTGGGAAGCGGACGGGGAACAACTCTGGTTTCAACCACCCGACCGCGGCGGTTGAACCTGACAACGGTTCAGTGAAAAGAAAGACATCCAGGGACAATCCGCCAGACGCCCGCATCCCGGTCCTCCTCGCGGCATACCGGTTCGGGACGACCACTCCGCGTCAGTTCGTCAAAAATCGTCAGCGCATCCTCCATGCGCCGAATGTCGGAAACCAACTCCTGGGCGTCAATGGCGCGGGCGATGGCATAGCTGTCTTTCTTGATGAGAATTTGCAGGGGAATCATGGAACAACTCCATTGGTTCGATGGGCCACGGTCCATCGTCGGTCGGTTGGCGATCTTGATCGAACACTAAAAGTTAAAGCAAAAAACATACCAAACGACCGAAAACCGTATCCCTCCACCAGGATCAAAACCGTTCAAACGAATCCGCCTCGGCCAGCAACGCCGGTTCGGAACGGGGAGCCACCCCCCCTCTCGTTCCGGAAAGCGCCGTCCCGGCCACACCCGTCCGTCCCGGCGAAATGGCCCCCGAAGTATGCCCCGTCCTGAAAAAGCGGATGGAATTGGCGAGGATCTCCGCCTGGGAAGACAATTCCTCCGCCGTCGCCGCCATCTCTTCCGAAGACCCGGCATTTTGTTGAATCGCCAAATCCAACTGCTGCAACGCCTGGTTGACCTGGGAAATCCCCTGATTCTGCTCCGAACTGGCGGCGGCGATCTCCTGGATCAGTTCGGCGGTCTTGCCGATGTCCGGAACCAGTTTTTCGATGATTTGCCCCGCCTTCTCGGCAACCTGCACACTCGAAGAGGACAAATGGCTGATTTCCCCCGCCGCCTGCTGGCTCCGTTCGGCCAGCTTCCGGACCTCGGCCGCAACCACCGCAAATCCCTTGCCATGCTCCCCCGCCCGCGCCGCCTCGATGGCTGCATTCAATGCCAGAAGGTTGGTCTGACGTGAAATTTCCTCGATGATGGAAATCTTGCCGGCGATCTCCTTCATCGCCGCCACTGCCTGTTTGACGGCATCCCCACCTTCCCGGGCATCGTTGGACGCACGAGAGGCCAAGGTATCGGTGGTTTGGGCATTGTCGGTGTTCTGCTGCACATTGGCCCCCATTTCCTCCATGGCCGCGGAGGTCTCCTCGACCGAGGCCGCCTGTAGGGTGGTTGCTTCGGACAATTTCTGCGCGGCATCCGACATTTCATTGCTCCCCGCCGCCACCTGTTGCGACGCGGCCATGATTTCCCCAACGACCTTCAACAGATTCATCTTCATCCCCTGAATGGCGTTGGTGATCTGTCCCAGTTCGTCGTTCCGATTCAAGATGCACTCGACCGTCAAATCGCCCTGACCGATTTCATGAATGTTGCCCTTGCAGGTATGCAGCGGCTGCACGATGTCTTGCGTCAAAAACCAACCCAGAACGATGGATACCAGAAACGCGGCGATCATGGCGACAATCAGGAACGTCGAGGAATCTCCAAACACCTCATCGGCCCGTTTCATCGCCGCGTCCATTTCGCCCGCCACCACCTCCTCCAGATGCTCCAGGGCCGAATGGAGCTTGTCCCCCGATGCGTCAAGCTGCTGCATGTTTTCCCGCGCCAGGGACCGGGCCGCCAGGGCCTGGTCCTTGTTGTCCATGATGGCCAGACTGTCGGTAACGAATTGGACATATCCACTCTGAATCTCGTTTGGCAACCGTTGTTGCAATCCTTCGAAGTCCTCCTTCAATGTTTGAAATTCCTTGCGCAATTCCCGGGTCCCATCCCCCTGCGTCAGCCCCTGGTATTTCTCGACCAGCCCCTTCTGTTCGAACAGGATCGCCTTGGATTCCATGGCGGCGTCAACCCGAGGATCCACGGCAACCTCGCGGGTGATCGACTCCTCATGGCGCAACAACAGATCCCGCATCCGACCGGCCTGGGTATCGTAGCGGGAAGAAATGGCCGCTCTCGCCGATTCCAGGGTGGCATACCCTTTCTGCGCCACCATCAACCGTTGCGCCATTTCGCTCGATGCAGTCAGGTTTCCCATCTGCTCCCTGGCCATCCGGGCAATCGTTTCACTCCCCTTCGTCTCCAAAGCGCGCAGATTTTCTCCCAGACCGGTCACCGACGCGCCATGGCTCTTGGCGATCGCTTCCTGGGCCCCCGGTTCGTCGGCCAACAAAAACTCCCCCATCAGGTCACGCATCGACACCATGTCGATGATCGCCTCCATGGCGGCATCCGCCAGGGGAACCTTTTCTTCGAAAATCAGGTCCGCCTCCCGCATCAATCCCCCAAGGCTTCGCAACCCAAGCCCCCCCATCAATGCCCCGATGAGGGCCACCAGAATGAAACCGGACAACAATTTGGTACCAACCTTGAAATCGGAAAAGCGCATTTCCCCCTCCTGAACAATGATTAATATTTTTTTATATTGTTTTCGCGATTATCCTGCCGAAGCATTCATTGCGGCAAGGAACTTTTTCCGTGCGAATCATGTTTACCTTTGACAATTTAAACAATAACTTAGTGTAAAAGCAATGCTGAAACAACCATGATTTCATCATTTTTCTTGTATTATATTTTTCATGTATTTTACGAATTACACAATTTACATACTTTGCACATTTATTCTATAGTGACAGAGTTCTTTTCCAATCGAACCCATGATCGCAACGATGCAAAAGGACCCGATCCGGGAAATCACGATGGCGTCAATCCTTTCTCCCGAGCCTGAACAGGTTGTCACGGTCGGCGAGGCGTCGCTCCTCCTCGGCGTATCGCGACGGACGATTCACAATTGGCTCGAACGGAACACACTGAAATTCTGGAGAACGCCCGGTGGGCATGTCCGTATCGCCCGCGCCTCGGTGAATGATCTCCTCGAAGATCGCCAACGACAGCTCGACCGCCAGGATCAATCGACCCACTGTTGTGTTCTCGTCGTGGACGACGATCCGACGATTGTGGACTACTATGTTTCAAGCGTGGAACACTGGGGACTGCCGGTCCAGCTGGAGACGGCGGAAAACGGGTTCCAGGGTTTGATCCAACTGGCCCGGAAACGTCCCGATCTGATATTGACCGACCTGCGCATGCAGGGAATGGATGGTTTCGAACTGATCCGGCATCTCCAGTCCCGTGACGATTTTCAGGCGTTGCGCATGGTCGTGGTCACCGAACTGAGCCAAGAGACAATCCAGGAACGTGGGGGATTGCCCGAGGGAATCCTGAAACTGGACAAGCCCCCCCCCATGGATCGGATCCGGGCGATCATCGAGGAAATCCTGACCTCTCAAAAATCTGGAAAATGTTCGTGATGACCGGTTCGTTTCATGGCGGACGTCCAATCGGATTCCATCGGGAATCCATCGAGGGGGAGAGCAAAAATGTCGCAGTACCCATCACGCCCAGGGCGCCGGAAAAAAGCAACCTCGAATGCCCGAACGAATGATCGCGCCACCGGGCCTCGCTTCATCCCGGAATCGATCACCCGGTCCGAGGTGCAATCATGATCAGGATCACGGGGCAACGCCTGTCGAACGGCATCGGTATCATCTATTTCACGCTGATCGTGATTATGTTTTTGATATTGAACACCTGGTTCACCCTTTCCGATCATCGCAAGGCACTCACGGAAACGCATCACCATCACATTCAGGAAGAATTGACACTCATCGGGAACCTTGTTCGGGAAGCCTATGTCCATGGCGACCTGGTCAACGTCAAGAACATCCTGGTTCGATGGGGCGAAGCCCGCCGGGAAATCGCGTCCATCACTCTCAAATCTCCCGATGGTGTCCCATCGGTCGAATTTCACCGGGAAATCACTCATGACCGGGTTCTGTACCATCAAGAGACAATCTTGTCGAACGACCGGGTCGTCTTCCAACTGGAAATTGGTCACGATCTCGACATCATGGATCACGACATCGCCCAGATGGAGGGAAAGATCGGTCTGTTGACCGTTTTCCTGACGGGGGCGATGGGACTGGCGCTATGGCTGATCCTGCGTATTTTGTCGATGCGCCCCCTGGAACAGGAAATCCTTCGCCGCGAACTGACGGAACGGACGCTGCTTCAAGCCCAGAAGGATCATCACATCATCTTCGAATCGGTCGGGGCCATGATCTGGTTTCTCGATCGTCAACTGCAAATCCGCCAGGTCAACACACTCGCCGCCACCCTCACCGGCAACAAACCGGAGGAGATCATCGGCAAAACCGCCTTCGACCTGTTTCCCGGAGAGTTTGCCCGCAAATATCATGAAGACAATCAACGAGTCATAGACAGCGCCATTCCCATGCTGGGCATCATCGAGGCCGCTCCCCTCGCCACGGGGGAAGTGCATTGGTTCCGGACCGACAAGGTTCCCTATCTGGATGAACACAACCAGGTCGTCGGCATCACGGTCATCGCCAAGGACATCACCGACATCAAGGAAATGGAGGTCCGGTTTCGCAAAAGCGAGGAACGCTACCGGCAACTTTTCGAAAACAGCCCCGATGGTCTCTTGATCGCCGATCATGAAACCGGCCAGATCGAGACAGTCAACCTGAAAATGGCCAACATGATGGGGTATGATCGCCATGAAATGCCCGGTCTGCCGGTCCCGGTCCTTTCCATGGACCCCGACGAAACCCGAAAAGCCCTTCGGGAACTTCCCGAGGCACGTCATCTCCATATTCCCCTGAGGAAGGGACGGCGAAAAAACGGAACGATCCTGCCCCTGGAAATCACCGTTTGGACATTCCTGGAGGAAAACCGGCTGAAGTTTACCGGAAGTTTTCGCGACATCAGTCGCAAGCTGGCCATCGAGGAGACATTGAAGGACCTGCATTACCGCAATGAATTGATTCTCAGCGCCGCGGGTGAAGGCATTCATGGAATGAATGAAAAGGGGGAAACAATTTTCATCAACCCGGCGGGGGCACGAATGCTCGGGCGACGTCCGGAAGAGGTGATCGGTCGGGAAAGCCACGCCCTGGTGCATCACAGTCACCCCGATGGCACGCCATTCCCCGAAGATCGATGCCCCATTTACGCCACCTTCCGCGATGGTCGTCTGCGCCATGTCGAGGAGGATTATTTCTGGCGCGCCGACGGCACCGGTTTTCCGGTGGAATATGTCTCCTCTCCGATGATGGACGATGGCCGGATCACCGGCGCGGTCGTGGTGTTTCGCGACATTTCGGAACGGTTGCGGATGGAAAAGGAACTCAAGACCAGCCAGGAACGGTTCAAACGTCTTTCCGATTCTGCCTTCGAAGGGATTGTCATCATCGAGGATGGCATCATCCGCGATGGCAACGCCGCCTTTGCGAAACTTTTTGGTTGCACACTTCAAGAAATGCTTACGACCAGTCCCCTGCAATGGATCGCCGCCGAGGAACAAACACGGGTCGCGGCGTACATGAACGATGGGTTTTCCGAACCCTACGCCACGGTCGGACTGAAAAAGGACGGATCGGCCATCGATCTGGAAATGCAGGGCAGCACGACCTGCCTCGAAGGAAAAACGATTCGGATCACCGCCGTGCGTGACATCACTGCCGCCAAACAGGCCGAGATGGAACTGCGACAGGCCCACGAGGCCCTGAGACTGGCCAAAGAGGCGGCGGAAGAGGCCAACCGGGCCAAAAGCCGATTCTTAGCCACCATGAGCCATGACATCCGCACCCCCATGAACGCGGTCCTGGGCATGGGCGAACTGCTGGCCGACAGCGGCCTGACCGATACCCAGCAGAGTTATCTCAAAACACTCAACCGCGCCGGGGAAACCCTGCTGGCGCTGATCGAGGATATTCTCGACCTTTCCAAGATCGAAGCCAATCAATTGAATCTTGAACTCCAACCCTTCGACCTGCATCACCTGGTCTTGAGCGTTCTGGAACTGTTCCACCTTGGCGCCCATGAAAAAGGACTGGACCTGACGCTGGAAATGGATGCGTCGTCCTTGTGGAACGTCCTTGGGGATCAGGACCGGTTGCGTCAGGTTCTGATGAACCTGACCGGAAACGCCATCAAGTTTACCGACCAGGGGGCCATCAACGTCCTGGTGGCACGAGAAGAAGGAGATTTCGTCCGTTTCGAAGTGTCCGATTCCGGCATCGGCATCCCCGTGAACCGTCTGGAATCAATCTTCGATCCCTTCTGTCAGGGAGAGGCCTCCATCGCCCGCCGTTATGGCGGTACCGGCCTGGGGTTGACCATCTGCCAACGACTGGTGCATCTGATGGGAGGGACGATCGAGGTCGAAAGCACCCCTGGCCTTGGCAGTCGGTTTCATTTCACTGCCCGCCTTCCCCCCGTTTCAGCGCCCCTCGCCCGCCACGACGATCCCCCTGGGCCCCTCGAACCCGCCGTCATGCCCCCCTCCTCGCCCGCCGATGCGCCCGCCAGGGTGACAAGCGCCCCCGTGTCCCCTCCTTGCGTCCGCCGCGACCGTCTCAACATTCTCCTCGCCGATGACGCCGAGGACAATCGCATGGTCATCGAGGCGTTTCTTTCGCATACCGACCATCGTCTGACCCTCGTGGAGAACGGTCAAATGGCGCTGGAACGGTTTCAGGAGGAATCCTTCGACCTGGTCTTCATGGATATCGAGATGCCGGTGATGGATGGCCTGACGGCAACGCGCAACATACGTCTATGGGAAATGATCGAGGGATTGCACCGGGTCCCGGTCGTCGCCCTGACGGCCCACGCCATGAAAGAGGAAACCCGGCGCATCCTCGAAGCGGGATGTGATCTGCATCTGACCAAGCCGGTACGGAAAAGAAGCATTTTCCGTCTGCTGCAGGCCTTGACCGACGGTACCCCCCTGGAGTTGGAGAACGACGATGAATCATGATTCGATGCCATCCGGACCCATGTCGCGGCGGCGTTTTCTCAAGGATGCGGCAACGGCCCTGGCCGGTGGCGCGACATTGATGCATGCTCCCTTTGTCCATACCGCCCCCCGGCAACCCCTCCGCGTCCTGGGAACGGAGGTCACGCTTCGGGAGGACATCAGGCGCCGCGCCCAGAATGATCTTGGTTTTCCCATCGTCTTCGAGACCGGCGGCAGCGCCCGGGTCCAGCAGAAGGCCTCCGCCCGGCCCTATTCTTTCGACATCTACGAGCAATGGTCGAACTCGATGAACATTCTGTGGCGGGGCAACGCCATCAAACCCATCGAGATCGCCCGTCTCAAACTCTGGAACGAGGTCAATCCGCTCACCAAAACCGGACGACTCACCCCCGAGGCCTCGGTCGGTCTTGGCGATGCCCCCCATAAACTGCTCCATGTCCAACCCAATGGCGAACTCGGGTCCAAGGAAACGGAATGGATCAGTTTTCTCCCCTACGTCCACAATACCGATTCCTTCGGTTACGATACCCGGACGATTCCCAAAGCCCCCGCCTATCATGGCGAAAGCTGGCGCTGGCTGCTCGATGAACGGTGGCATGGCAAGGTGGCGGTCGTGAGTGAACCCACCATCGGCATCTTCGACATGGCGCTGGCCGCCGAAGCGATGGGTTTGATGGTTTTTTCCGACATGGGCAACATGACCGAAGCGGAAGTGGATCAGTTGTTCGACATTCTGATCCCGATGAAACGCAAGGGACACTTCCGCGGCTTCTGGAATTCGGTTCCCGAATCGAGCGAATACCTGGCCTCGGGACTGGCGGTGGTCGCCAGCATGTTCTCCCCGGCGGTGAGCGACCTGAACGAGCGGGGGATACCGGCGGTCTATGCCGCCCCCAGGGAAGGCTACCGCGCCTGGCATGGGGTGATGTGCCTGTCCTCCCGTACCACCGGTCGGGTTCAGGACATGGCCTATGAATACATGAACTGGTGGCTCGACGGCTGGGCCGGGGCTTATGTCGCCCGACAGGGATACTATATCTCGATCCCCGAACGGATCCGTCCCCATGTGACCCAGGCGGAATGGGACTACTGGTACGAAGGAAAGCCCGCGGCGGAAGATCTTCGCGGCCCGAACGGACAGGTGTGCGTGCGCCAGGGGTCGATCAGAAACGGTGGTTCCTACTGGCAACGGTTTTCCCACGTCGCCGTCTGGAACACCGTCATGGATACCTACGAATACATACTCCCCCGCTGGCATGAATTTCTTTTGGCGTGAAAACCATGCGTCATGACACCATCTGGAGCCACGACCGATGATCCACCTGCCGAACCATTTCAATCCAACCATCGGCGTCCGGATTTTTCTCGGGTTCGGCGTGGTCATGACCCTGTTTTCCGGCCAGGCCCTGGTCAGCAATCTGGGATTCGACACGGTGGTCAACCATTTTTCCCATTATGGCAAGACCAGCAAGGAGGTGCGGGACATTCTGGAGATCGAACGCATCGTCCTCGATCTTCAGCGCGCCGTCCTGGGCTTCACCCATTCGGGTTATTCCGGGGTGGCGGACAAAGTGCGCGATCTGCAACAGGTTCTCTCCCGCCAGATGGCGACGGTCAATCGTACCCTGACCGATCCGATTCGCAGCGACATCATGCGGCGGATGGAAGACCATTTCCAACAATATGCGGAAAGTTTCGAATCGGCGGTCGAGGAACGCCGCCTGAGGGATCGGATTGCCCTGGAAAAACTCGATGCGATCGGCAACAAGGCTTCCGACCTGTTGGGAGAAATCCACGAACAACTGCGGCGAAAAGGTGATTTTGGCGGAAGCATGCTGGTCGGAGCGGCGCAAAAGGAATTGTTGCTGACACAGCAGAACGCCCTCCATTTCATGATTCAACCCAATGCCCGCCTGGTTCGGGAAAACAAACAACGGTTGACCAGACTCGACGAATCCATGAAACCGCTGATCGAGCATCTGGAACGGGAAAACAGTCGCGCCGATGTCGAAAGGATCCAACTGCAATCGGGCGAATTCGAACAGGCATTCCTTGAAATGGTGGGGGCGACGCGGGCCTACATGCACCTGGTCTATGTGGTCCTGGCCAGCGAGGCGGCGGAAATCGCCCGGCTGGCCCGGGAACTCAAGGGGCTGTCCCTGCACGAGCAATCGAAGGTGGAAACCGACATCACCGATTCGATCACCCATTCCCAGTGGATCAGCCAGGGAGTCTCCCTGACAGCCATCCTGATGGGATTTTTCATGGCCTGGAGGATCACCCGCGGTACCGCGCAACCCATCCGCGACATGACCCGGACCCTGACCGACCTGGCCCGGGGAAAAAAAGATGCGGAAATCCCCGGACAGGGACGGGGCGATGAAATCGGGGCCATGGCCATGGCGGCCCATGTCTTCAAGGAAAAGGCCATGGAACTGGAGCACGCGAGCCAGTACAAATCCGAGTTCCTGGCCAACATGTCGCATGAGCTGCGCACCCCGCTCAACAGCCTGTTGATCCTGGCGCGCCTGCTGTCGGCCAACGAATCGGGCAACCTGACCGACGAACAGGTGGAATCGGCCCGGGTCATTCATGAAAGCGGCGCCGATTTGTTGCGACTGATCAACGATATTCTCGACCTTTCCAAGGTCGAGGCGGGACGGATGGACATCGTGGTCGAAAACCGGACCTTCTCCGACCTTATCCAGGGACTCCAACGGATGTTCCGCCCCATCGCGGAACAAAGAAACCTGGCGTTCGAAACGAATATTCACCCCGCCATTCCGGAAGCGCTGTTGACCGACTGGGGCAAGGTGGAACAGATCCTGAGAAATTTTCTGTCCAATGCCTGCAAATTCACCCATGAGGGCAACGTCCGCCTTCTGGTCGAACCCGCCGGGAAAAACAGGGTGTTCATGAACCAAAATCTCAAGCCGGGCACGACCCTGGCCCTCACCGTCGCCGACACGGGGATCGGAATTCCGGAGGACAAGAGAGAACAGATTTTCGAGGCGTTCCGCCAGGCGGACGGCACCACCAGCCGCAAATATGGCGGCACGGGACTGGGATTGTCCATTTCGCGGAAACTCTGCGACCTGATCGGCGGAGAAATCCAGGTCACAAGCATGGAGGGGGAAGGCTCGGAGTTCAGTCTTTTTTTGCCGATGGAACTTCCGCGACACCTGCAAAAAGCGGTCATCGGCCAACCGCTCGATGCCACCCCTCTCGACGCGGCGGCGCTGAAACGAGTGGCGGGTTTCCGGGACATGAGCCGCACCCTTCTTCTGGTCGATGACGACCCACGAAACCTTTTTGCCCTGAAGAAAATCCTGTCCACCCGCGTGGGACGGATCCTGACCGCCACCAACGGTCGGGAAGCCCTTGATACCCTTTCCGAAGCCATCGAGGTGGATCTGGTGCTCATGGACCTGATGATGCCGGTCATGAATGGTTACGATGCCATTCTGGCGATTCGCAAACAACCCCGGTTTGCCAATCTGCCGATCATCGCCCTGACCGCCAAGGCAATGCCCGAAGATCGTGACAAATCCCTGGCGGTGGGGGCCAGCGAATTTCTCACCAAACCGGTCCGCGAGGAAAAACTTGTCCTGGCCCTTTGCGAACAGATGGGCGATCCCCGTCCCGCCCCGTCACCCGCCGCTCCGGCGATCCTTGCGGCAAGCGACTCAAGCCTCCTGGAAACCAGGGCAACGACGGATGCCACGGAATCGGAGATGCCCCAGGACAACCCGGCGGGTCCCATTGAGAAAAAACCCATCACGGTATTGATCGTCGATGACGACATGAAAAACACCTTTTCCCTGACCCGGGTGCTGCAAAAGCGGGTCGAACGGGTATTGATGGCCGGAGACGGACTGGAGGCATTGAAGAAACTGGAAAAGGACCAGGAGGTCGATATCATCCTCATGGACCTGATGATGCCGATCATGGACGGATACGCGGCCATCCAGGAGATCCGGAAACGCCCCGCCATTCAGGCCATTCCGATCATTGCCCTCACCGCCCGGACCCTTCCCGAGGATCGAAAACGGTGCCTGGAAGCGGGGGCCAACGATCTGCTGCTCAAACCGGTGGAACTGGAAACACTGCTCGACACCATTTTCATTCATGGAGATCCGCGTCGGAACAAAGTGATCCGGGAACGTGCAAAGGCCTGAAGGCAATGAACACCAACGAACTGCCCAGAATTCTCATCGTCGATGACACGCCGGCCAACCTGCACGCTTTTTCCCGGTTGCTCTCCCGGTTGCCCGCCGACATCGTGACGGCGCCCAGCGGCAACGCGGCATTGCGCGAAATTGCCAGGCACTCCATCGCCCTGCTGCTCCTGGACGTGGACATGCCCGAGATGGACGGTTACGAGGTGGCCCGGATGCTCAAGGAGGTCGATACGACCGCCGACATCCCCATCATTTTCATCACCGCCGCCTACCGTGACGATCAACATCAGTTGCGGGGTTACCACTCCGGCGGCATCGATTATGTCGAGAAACCCATCAATGACGAAATTCTCCTGGCGAAGGTTTCTGTGTTCCTGGAACTCTTTCGTCAGAGGGATGAAATCAAACGATTGAACGCCCAACTCGTGGAACGGGTCGGGGAACTGGAGCGGACACGGAGCCTGCTGCAATTGAGCGAAGAACGTTTCCGTGGCCTGGTCAACAACCTGCCCGCCATCGTGTTCCGCTGTCAGATGGATCGGGATTGGACGATGATCTACATCAGCGACATGGTGGAAGCGATCACCGGCTATCCCCCGTCCGATTTCATCGACAACAGGGTTCGCAGTTTCGCCAGCATCATCCATCCCGACGATACCCAACATGTCGAAGAAACGATCGCTCTGCAAATCCGCCGCCGGCAACCTTATGAAATCGAATACCGCCTCATCGATTCATCGGGAAAAATCCATTGGGTTCATGAGCAGGGCCAAGGTATCGATTATGAGGATGGAAAACCCCGGTGGCTCGACGGGGCGTTGTTTGACACGACGGCCCGCAAGACCGCCGAGCGAGAGCGGATCAAGTTTCAACGAGCGGTCGAGCAGGCCCCGGCCTCGGTGGTCATCACCGACCTCGATGGCAAGATCGAATATGTCAATCCCCGGTTTTGCCAGGTCACCGGATACACCCCCGAAGAGGTCATCGGTCAGAATCCTCGCGTGCTTCAATCGGGCCAGACCGAGAAAAAATTATACGATGATCTGTGGAACAACCTGACCCATAATCAAGAATGGCAGGGAGAATTTCTGAACAAGAAGAAGGATGGCACCCTCTATTGGGAGCTGGCGACGATCCACCCCGTGCGCATGGACCCCAACGGACCGGTCAGCCATTACATCGGAGTCAAGGAAGACATCACCGCCCGAAAGGAGGTGGAACGATCCCTGGAAGAAGCCCGACTCAACGCGGAAGGGGCCAATCGGGCCAAAAGTGAATTTCTGGCGGTCATGAGCCATGAAATCCGAACCCCCATGAACGCCATCGTCGGCATGGCCGACCAGTTGGCGGAAATGAACCTTCCCCCCGACGGCAAACGTTATCTGGAAATCATCCAGCGCAACAGTCACAACCTTTTGGTATTGATCAATGACATTCTCGATCTTTCCCGAATCGAAGCGGGACGAATGCATCTGGAACGTAAACCGTTCGATCTGAAAAAACTCCTGGACACCGTGATCGAGGAATTTCTCCCCCGGGCGCATCGAAAAAATCTGGATCTGACCTGGATGATCGATTCGCGCCTCATCCCGTATCGCAAAGGTGATCCCCAAAGGTTGCGCCAGGTACTGGACAACCTGCTGGGCAACGCCATCAAGTTTACCCGGGAGGGAAGAATCGGCCTGTCGGTGACGATGGTACACGAAAGAGGGGAACGATTGCGCTTTTCCGTGTCCGACACCGGGATTGGCATTCCCAGCGCGCAACAGGAACACATTTTCGCCGCCTTTACCCAGGCCGACAGTTCCACCACCCGGGAATTCGGGGGGACCGGACTTGGCTTGGCCATCTGCAAACGGTTGATCGACAAGATGGAAGGAGAATTATCGGTTGAAAGCCGGGTTGGCAAGGGAAGTCTTTTTTCGTTCATTCTCCCCCTGGAACTCATTGCCCCGGAGGCGTTGGAAGGAAAAGATCATGGGAGCGCCATGCCCCGGGAAAAGGAAGCGGACCCCAGACCGGTGCGACCGCTGCGCATCCTCCTGGCGGAAGATGTCGAAGACAGTATCGCCATCATCCAATCGTTCGTGGAGCCGACCCCCCATCAATTGGAAGTGGTGGAAAACGGCCAACAGGTTGTCCAAAGGGTGCAATCAGGCCGTTTCGACCTGGTGTTGATGGACATTCAACTGCCGCTCATGGACGGACTGGAGGCGACCCGCATGATCCGGCGGTGGGAACGGGAAAACAACCGCCGTCCCCTGCCCATCATGGCACTGACGGCCAATGCCTTGATCGGCGAAGCCAAAAAATCACGTACCGCCGGTTGCGACGCCCATCTGACCAAACCGCTGCGCAAGTCGGAATTCATGGATCTGCTCCTGCGAATCACCAGAAACCTTGAAGAAGGACACGCCGTGGCGGAGCGCGAATGCGCCGCGACCGGAGAAAGGTCGAATGGTTCGAAACCGCCGCCACGGGAATGCTTCCGCATCAATCGACAGCGTTGGCAGGTCATGAAGCAGGATATGGGACCCAACATTTCCCGGATGGTTGGACGGTTTCTGCTGCGGTTGCCCGAACGAATCGAAGTCATCGCCCAACACCTGACGCGAAGACGGTTCGACCAGGTGGCCGAGGAATGCCACAAGCTCAAGGGGGCCTTGGCGACCATGGGAGCGGAACGGATGGAGGACATCTGCGCCAACATGGAACAGATGGCCCGCGAGGAAACGATGAGTTCCCTGGAACCGACGATGGAACGACTGCGGATCGAGGGCAGGGAAACAGCCCGGGAATTGGAACGCCTGATCGCCGCCGAAACGACCCCATCCACGACTTCCGTCGCCACGACCGATCATGAACCCACCACGACCATGGCCGGACTGCCCGTTTTGTCCGTGGCGCCCCAGGATTCGAACCTTCTCGCCGAACCTGTTTCCCCGACCCCATCACCCCCGGATGGCGACGATCTGCCCCTTTTGGTCGTCAACAGTGGCAAACTGGCGCAACTGAGTCAGGACATGGGAGGTTCTATAGGCATTCTCCTGGAAAAATTTCTGGAAACACTCCCAGGACGAATCGCCGCCATCACCCATGCCCTCCGGGAACACGATCATCCGAGCCTGACCCTGGAGGCCCACCGGTTGAAAGGAAGCGCCCTCTCCATTGGCGCCGAGTCTCTGGCCCACCTTTGCCTCGGGCTCGAAAAAATGGGAAGAAACAAGGATACCCCAAAAGACCTGGAGGCCAACCGATGGATCGAAGCGCTCGACAACCGCGCCAAGGCCCTTGCGGAAGTCCTCGAATCGGAACGAAAACGATTGGCCGACCAGGAAAAGGGAATGGTGACATGAGCTGGAACGCGGGTAAGAACAAATATACGAATACCGATCCCCAGAACATGATTTCCCAGGAAAACAATCCGGCCATGCCGGACAATGGCGAAAAAGGTCACCAGGACTCCTTCGATACACCATGGAAGGAGATTCTGGAAACCTGTTTCCAGGATTTTCTGGCATTTTTTCTGCCGGTCGCGCACGATGGCATCGACTGGACAAAGGGCTATGAATTCCTTGACAAGGAGTTGACGCGAATCACCCGCGAAGCCCAGACAGGCAATCGATTCATGGATCGATTGGTCAAGGTCTGGCAAAAAGATGGACAGGAGCGTTGGGTCCTGATTCATGTGGAAATCCAGGGAGATCAGGAAAAAGAATTCCCATCACGGATGTTCACCTATTTTTCCCGTGCCCGCGACCTCAAGCAGTGGCCTGTGGTCGGATTGGCCATCCTGACGGACGAAAACAAAAACTGGCGGCCCAGTGAATTTCGTCAGGAACTCTGGGGCTCCCTGGTGATCTACCGATTCAACATTGTGAAATTGCTGGATTATGCGAATGATCTGGAAACCTTGGAAACATCGGATAATCCCTTTGCCATCGTGACTCTGGCGCACCTGCACGCTAAAATGACCAGAAACCAACCGGAAAAACGCCTGCAAACAAAATGGCGGATCATCCGCAGCCTGTACCAACACCGCTTCACCAGACAGCAGATCATCGATCTGTTTCGGTTTATCGACTGGGTGCTCAGCCTGCCAAACGATGCCGACCAGCGGTTTTGGAAAGAACTGACCAAATTTGAGGAGACTCGGAACATGCCGTACATCACGAGCGTTGAGAGAATTGGGATGGAAAAGGGCTTCCAGCAGGGCATCCAACAGGGCATCCAGCAGGGCATCCAGATCGGCGAGCAGCGCGGAGAGCAGCGCGGAGAGCAGCGCGGAGAGCAACGAGGAGAACAACGAGGAACGTTGAATGGTATGATTGAAATCTTGTTGGACCAACTCCAGGAAAAGTTTGGCCCGGTACCCGAATGGGGGTCTTCCAAACTTGCCGAAGCGGACCAGGACACCCTGAAAAGGTGGAGCAAACGGATTCTCGGTGCGGAAAAAATCGAGCAGATTTTCCAGTGATCCCTGGTGCGACCTGCCGCCGACATCGCGGCCAGGAACTGTTGATCGGACATGAAAATGGTTTCCGGCCCAGGCGTTGACATGACCTGCCATCATAGAGCCATCCAATGGAGAGAAACCAGGAAAAACTTGCGAATATGGTTCCCCAGGAAAACAACCCGACCATGCCGGACAATGGCGAAAAAGGTCACCAGGACTCCTTCGATACACCCTGGAAGGAAATTCTGGAAACCTGTTTCCAGGATTTTCTGGCATTTTTTCTGCCGGTCGCGCACGATGGCATCGACTGGACAAAGGGCTATGAATTCCTTGACAAGGAGTTGACGCGAATCACCCGCGAAGCCCAGACAGGCAATCGATTCATGGATCGATTGGTCAAGGTCTGGCAAAAAGATGGACAGGAGCGTTGGGTCCTGATTCATGTGGAAATCCAGGGAGATCAGGAAAAAGAATTCCCATCACGGATGTTCACCTATTTTTCCCGTGCCCGCGACCTCAAGCAGTGGCCTGTGGTCGGATTGGCCATCCTGACGGACGAAAACAAAAACTGGCGGCCCAGTGAATTTCGTCAGGAACTCTGGGGCTCCCTGGTGATCTACCGATTCAACATTGTGAAATTGCTGGATTATGCGAATGATCTGGAAACCTTGGAAACATCGGATAATCCCTTTGCCATCGTGACTCTGGCGCACCTGCACGCTAAAATGACCAGAAACCAACCGGAAAAACGCCTGCAAACAAAATGGCGGATCATCCGCAGCCTGTACCAACACCGCTTCACCAGACAGCAGATCATCGATCTGTTTCGGTTTATCGACTGGGTGCTCAGCCTGCCAAACGATGCCGACCAGCGGTTTTGGAAAGAACTGACCAAATTTGAGGAGACTCGGAACATGCCGTACATCACGAGCGTTGAGAGAATTGGGATGGAAAAGGGCTTCCAGCAGGGCATCCAACAGGGCATCCAGCAGGGCATCCAGATCGGCGAGCAGCGCGGAGAGCAGCGCGGAGAGCAGCGCGGAGAGCAACGAGGAGAACAACGAGGAACGTTGAAGGGTATGATTGAAATCTTGTTGGACCAACTCCAGGAAAAGTTTGGCCCGGTACCCGAATGGGGGTCTTCCAAACTTGCCGAAGCGGACCAGGACACCCTGAAAAGGTGGAGCAAACGGATTCTCGGTGCGGAAAAAATCGAGCAGATCTTCCAGTGATCCCTGGTGCGACCTGCCGCCGACATCGCGGCCAGGGACTGTTGATCGGACCTGGAAATGGTTGCCCGGCCCGGAAAACGGAGCGATGACATGACCTGCCGCGGCGGGGAAGAAAAAACGCTGATTCTGGTTGCCGACGATGATGAATTCATGCGGGCGGTCATCAACCAATATCTGACCAATGCCGGCCATGAAGTATTGATGGCCGCGGACGGGGCAGTGGCGGTAGAACTTTTCCGACACAACCATCCCGACCTTGTCCTGCTGGATGCCGACATGCCGGTGACCGACGGTTTCAGCGCCTGCACCCAGATCCGGCAAATCGCGGGAGATCGCGACGTGCCGGTGATCATGGTCACTGCCCTGGATGACGATGCCTCGGTCGCCCGCGCTTTTGCCGCCGGCGCCATGGAATATGTCAATAAACCAATAAAATGGTCTGTATTGAAACAAAGAATTCGACTGCTGGTGCAACAGAGGAAAACCCTCGAAACCCTTCGGGAACGCGAGCGACAGATTCGCCTGTTCATGCACAAAACCCCGGTTTCGATTGCGATGTTCGATCGGGAAATGCGTTATCTCCAGGTCAGTCATCGGTGGCTGGATGAATTCGGTCTGGTCAACCGACCGATCCTGAACCTGTGCCACTACGACATTTGCCCTGAGGAATCCCAACATTGGCGCAATATTCATAAACGCTGCCTCGATGGCGCCTGGGAACGCCGGGAAGCGGATCCGATCACGGACAGCCAGGGTCATGTGAGCTGGTATCGCTGGGAAGCCTTTCCTTGGCAAAAGAACGATGGCGAAATCGGCGGCATCATGATGTTCACCGAGAACATCACCCGGCAGAAGGAGTTGGAAAACGAAATCCGGCAACATCAACTCCGGTTGACCATGGAACGCGATCTGGTCGAGGAGATCATCACCCGCATGCGTCGGTCGGAAGAATTCGATGCCCGGTATTTGCGTTTTCTCCAGTCACCCGTCGAAAATACCACTGGCGATCTTCTCCTGTCCGCCTTTCGTCCCGATGGCGCCCAACACCTGTTGCTGGGCGATTTTACCGGCCATGGTCTCCCGGCGGCGATCGGTGGTCCCATGGTGGCAGACATTTTCTATTCCATGACGCGCAAAAATCTTCCCCTGTTGGACATCGTCAACGAAACCAACCTGCGCCTCTGCCAAAAGACCCCCGCCGACATGTTCATGGCGGCGGGTTTTCTGGAAATCGCCCCCGACCGCCGTGGCATGACCGTCTGGAACTGCACCATTCCCGACATGCTTGTCTTCCGTCGGGGACGGCTGATCCATCGGTCGGTCTCGACCCATTTCGCCCGGGGGATGATCCACCACCCGGTCACTTCAGGGACGTTCCTGGAAGTGGAACCGGGAGATCGTATTTTCGCCTATACCGACGGATTCATCGAGGAACGCGACAGGGAGGAGCAAATGTTTGGCCAGAAACGGTTCGAAACCCTCCTCCAGCGCATGATTCAAGGCAATGAACCCCTGGAAACCCTCCGGGAGACCCTCCGAAGTTATCGGGCCGGTCCATGCCAAAGCGACGACATGACCCTGGTCGAGGTGACCGTTTGAACCGGGTGAACCGGACCGATCGCATCGGGATGATCGATCCATGAAAAACGACGTACTGTATACACCACGAAATCGGAGCCATTCCATGTATCTCGAAGTCAAAAAGCAATCGAATGAAGTGACGATCTTCATCAAAAATACGTTTGACTTCAAGATACGGACCGAATTTCGCAATGCCTATAAAGATGTTCCGCCAAACGTGGCGTATGTCGTCGATTTGCGCAACGTCGAAGCGCTCGACAGTTCAGGCATCGGCATGCTGATGCTCCTCTGGGAACACGCCGGTTCGGAGAGTTCCAATGTGACATTGGTCAACTGCCGTCCACGGATCAAACATTTATTTCACGCAGCGCAACTGGATAAGATTTTTCATATTCCCTGATCGTTCCATGGACGGGTCCCCTTGGCAACGATAAGCGACAGGTTACGAAAAAATGGAGGAACGAACGATGAACGATAAACCCTTGAGTCAGGCAGAGGACGCGGATGTCCGCCATGTCATGCAAGCCCTGGAACGGACCAGCCGTCGCGCCAGGGAAATTGCCTTTCAGACGCGCACCGCGCTGGTGGTGGTTCGGGAAGGACGATTGGTTCGGGAATATCCCGTCCATCCGGACATACAGGAAGAGGTACAAGGACCATGAAGAAGATCACCCCGGATGATCCCTTGAAAAATACCAATGTCACGGTGGTCAAACGACAGCCTCCCCAGGTCGATGTCGCTGAAGAATCATCTTGACTTGGCGGTTATCCTGTTACGATACTGATCCATGGCTGGGTCGCATGGAGAAGGGGCAACTCCGACCAATTCGTGCAATTTTTGAATGTAGATTTTTTTTGAGATATATAATTAAAGATTGTTTCTTCTCTATATAGAAAACTTTTGACACTCTTCCGCTCCGGAAGGGGAGGGATCGATGGCCAAAGACCGTATCCTTGGGAAAAAAAATGGTATCGGACGCGCCTTGAAGTCACTGATCCAAGGGTCGTCGCGACACCGCCGGGTCACGGCCATCCGCCCGCGCCTGCTGCATGTCGAGGCGATGGAACCCAGGTTTCTCCTCTCCGGAGAAGGGCTGGTCCTCCCGCCGCCGGTCCCCGAACCGGATGAGACTCTTGAAGCCCCCTTGAACCAAAGCACGGCGGATCGGTGGAATACCAGCGCAGTCGCCGCCGAACATCAAAACGATTCGGTGGGCACCCAGGGGGAAAAGGCCCAGACCGAAGGGGCCAATGAAATCATCTTTGTCGATCCCGCCGTCAGGAATCATGAAACACTGCTCGCCTCGGCCCTGCGTTCACGGCCTGGTCAATCCGAACCGGGACGGGTGGAGGTCGTCGTTCTGGACGCGAACCGGGACGGCATCGAGCAGATGACGATGTGGCTCGATGGCTACCAGAACCTTCAGGCAGTACATGTATTGAGCCATGGCGACATGGCAGCGCTGCGCCTTGGAATCACGACCCTGAATCCGACCAACCTTGAACAGTACCGCGATCAACTGGCGGCGTGGAACGTGGCCATGGCCCCCGGGGCCGACCTGCTTCTCTATGGCTGCGACATCGCCTCCGGGGTCCAGGGAGAGACCTTCGTCGAACAATTGAGCCAATTGACCGGGGTCGATGTCGCCGCCTCGACCGACGCCAGCGGCAGCGCGGAAAAAGGTGGCGACTGGATGCTGGAAAAGGCGACCGGAACCATCGAAACCACCCCCCTCCAAGCCAATGACTACAACGACCTGATGGCCGTCGTCACTCCCGTCACGTCAGGGACGACCGCAACGACCATTTCTTCCACCGGGGCCTTCGATGCCGCGGAAAAACTGGCGTTGCAACTGAACGCATCGAGCGAACTTTCCCCGACGCTCCCTCTGGTCGATCTGTCGTTTGCCTCGCTGATCAAGACCAACGATGGTCGGTCCCTCGGAGACATCATCAGTTTCAAAACAACTTCGAACACCTCCGTCCTCGATGACTACCTGGCTACGGCTGGCAGCCACACCATGGGCGGATTGATGGACCGGCTGGGGGATTATCTCAATGGCATCGGAGACTACAGCCATCTTGAATCCCTGGTGAACAACGCCGCCGGCGCCCCCGCCATCAGCTTTACGGCGACGGACGATGTCCTGGACATCAACCTGACCCTGTCCCGGGAATTTTATCAGCGCTTCGGTTTCGGCGATGATTTGAAATCATTGGGGTTTGATTTTCAAACGGGTCAAGGAATCCCCCTGGTCGCCAACATTCATTATGCCGCGAGCCTTGACTTTGCCGGCGGAACCCTTGAGGTCACCACCCTCGACGCCCAGGTCAAGGCCAAATCGGCCTCCCTCGATACCGGGGCAATCCTGGGAATTCTTGATGTCACCGCCTCGGGAACGATGGTCTTTGACACGGGAAAAGTCGAGTTTCAACCCATTGGCCCGAAAACGGCATTGGAAATCAAGGATCCGAGCGATGAAACCTTCGAAAGCGCCGACAATCTGATCGAGATCAAAACAGGAACGGTCCACAACGTCAAATCCAATTTTCATTTCGATCTGACCGGAACCGTTGGCTCCACCGCCCTTTCGACGCTTGCCGGGGGGACACCTCATGTGGATATTCTCTTCGGCGACGGCACCACCGCCGTTCCCTGGAGTTCCATCCAATCCACCCCCATCACGGTGACGGCCAGCAACTTTACCCAGGTGCAACCCTTCGCCAGTCTGACCTCGACGCAACTGGTCAACATGCTTCAGGACCTGGGCACCTATCTCGAACTGCTGCGCGACTCGGGACGGTTCGATGCCCTGATGCCCTTCACCGAACTCAAGGTCGGCCAGGCCCTTGATTTCAGCAAGGCCATCAACGATGTGATCGACAATCAACTGGCCACGACGCTGGTCTCGGGGTTGACGGCAAGCAAGGCCATCTCGCCAGTTCTCCCAGGCCAGTTTCCCCTCCCTTCCGGAAACGCCGCCTTCGACCTCTACATCAAACGACCCGGCGACGAACGGGTCTCGACGATCACCATCACCATCGACAATGGCGAAACCTCCTCCTTCATCCATATCAACCAACTGGCGGAACTGATCGGTCAGAAGATCGCCACCGCCGTCAACGGACTGCTCGCCTGGTCCGGAGATCCCTTTGAAATCGAGGAATCGCTCAAAGGTGGCGCCACCATCGTTGGTTCCGACCGGAGCAGCGAGGAACAGACCCTCAAGATTCACGCCTCCTCCGGGACCTACCAACTGAAATTGGGATCGGGAGGCACGCTGACCGGAGACATTTCAGTATCCGCCTCTCCCATCGAGGTGCAAAACGCCCTGGAATCGGTTCTCGGCGCAGGAAATGTCGTGGTGACCGGCAGGCCCAGGCATCTGCACATCGAGTTCGTCCGGTCCCTGGGGGAAACCGACCAATCAAGTCTCGTGGTGGTTCCGGGAAGTGTCACCGCGGGATCGCTGATCGATGTCTACGCCACCGAGTTCACCCTGGGCGATGATGGCCGCATGTGGGGCAAGCTCAATCTGGCCGAGGCCAATGTCGGTGACTTCACCATTCTCAGGGTCGCCCCCTCCTCGACCGTCAAGGTCAAACAGCTCACCCCCGGAGACGATGCTTCCGAGGCGACACAACGCCTGACCATCGTCCATGGTGGCGGCTCTTCGTTTTATCTCAAGGGGAAAAGGGCGGACAATTCCGATTTTACCACCGCTGCCATCCCCGGTACCGCCACCACTTCCGCCATCGCCAGCGCCCTTTCCGCGGTCCTGCCGGGGGTCACCGGATTATCGGTGACCGATGTCGGCGTCGATTATGCCGCCGACAACGCAACAAAGGTCTTCGACATCGGTTTTGGCAAGAAGGATGGGGTCAACTATGGCGCCTATCCCGTGATGACGGTCGATACCACGACCGCCGGGACCTGGACCAGTTCGGTCCCGGCCCAGGCGGTCATTTCAACGCACCAACAGGCCGTCCCTGCCGTCGGCGCCACACCGGCGAAGAATGAAATCCAACGCTTCTCCATCGGCAATGCCACCGGTGGGCAGTATTCCTTCGGGGTCAGTCTGGGAACCCTCTTTTTCCAGAGCAACGCCATCACTCTGGGCAGCAGCGCCGCGACCATCGAAGCGGCCCTCGTCGGCATGTTCCAACAGGGTGTCCCAGGCTTTTCCGACAGCGATGTCAACGTCACCGCCGTCGCTGGCAAGGCCAACACCTTCGACATCGAGTTCACCGGGATCTGGGCTGCCAAAGACTGCCCGCACCTGCGTCTGAACACCTATGCGCTCACCTCCGTCGCCGGCAGCGCCTACAATCCCCACACCCGCCTGGGCTTTCTGGCCGAGGGACAGGATTCGACCGTCAACAAGGTGACCACCTTCGATACCTTCAACGAAATGATGGACCGGTTTCAGCATGCGATCAATACAACGCTCGCTTCCGGCTCCTTCTCGGTCGCTCCGACCTACGACAGCGCCACCAAAAGTTTGATGTTCAACGTCAAATTCGCCCCATCGGCGGAAACCCTGGGGGTCCCTCTGACCTTTTCCAGCAGCATCGGCGACCTGTCGGCCCTGTCCGCCGAAACGACCCTGGACCTGTCCACCCAGACCACCTTTCAAAGCACCATCGGTTTTGATTTCGCCAACCTCAATACCTTTGGCTTGCGGGCGGGCGGGGCCTACACAGGCACGATCACCGCCAATGCGGCGAACACCGGAATCGTTCAACTGAGCGCTTCTTTTCCCTTTTCCGCCGATGCCACCTTCACCCTGAATCTTGACGGAGAAAGTTACGATCTCACGGTCGCCGCGAGCAACACCACGGCCAATACCACCCGCGACGACCTGATCGCCGACTTTCAGACGGTCCTGAACGGCACGTCGGTCGTTTCCGGGGGACTGCTATCCCGACTCGGGTTTTCAACCCTGGGCCAGGCGGTCACAATGACGAAGAACGACAGCAATCAACTTCAATTCGTCATCAAAGCCACCGTATCCTCGGTCCAACTCACACCCAGTCCCTTGAGTTCCATGGTCAGTCTCCTGGGATTCAAGAACATGACTGCCTATCCATCGGCCAAGGCGGTGACGCTGGCAAGCAACGGGCGTCTGAGCGCCGCCGCCACCTTCAATCTTAAATTTGACCAGACCACCCCGGTCACGGTCACGATGGCCGCCGATGCCAGCAACACCCAGACCAGCGATCTGGTGGATGACTTGAACACCGCCTTCGCCGCCACCAACATTGCCGCGCACAGTCATCTCGGCACCGGCGGCAAGGGCTTTTCCAACCTGGGCCAGGTAATCACAGCGATCCTGCGCAACGGCCAGATCGAGATTGTCACCCTTTCCTCCAAGATCGCCTCGCTGCAAATCCTGATCGACGGCACCAATCCCGCCACCACCGAACTTGGCTTCACTCCGGGACAGTTCGCCACGACCAACGGCGCCTATGTCTTTCTGAAAGACCCGGTCCTTGGAGGCAGCTACAGCGCCGTGGTTCACGGGCAAAGCGGGGCGACCCCCGCGACCCTCCCGACCCCGGGCCAGGCAACACTCGGCATGCTGGACATCACCTTCGATACCCTGGGGGCCGATTATCAGGGAAGCATGAATTTTGAATTGCGCAACGGTCTGGCGGGAGTCGCCGGCGACCGCATCAGCCTCAATGCCCTGTTCGACTCCGCCACCGCGCAGGAATCGCTTCTCGGTTTGGGCGGCGCCTTGCAGACAAGTACCACGGTTGCGGCAACCGGAGTTCCCTACCAGAGCAACGGCGAACTGCTGCGCGATGTCGGACTCACGGTGACCGTCGGCAGTCAGGAACTGGAGGTGGTGGTTCTCCGTTCGGCGACCCTGGGCAACACCTCGGTCAATGATCTGGCGGCGGATGTCAATGCCGCCATTCACACGGCATTGGTGGCGACTCTGGGCAGCGATCCCTACGCAGGTCACACCTTCGTCACCATCACCAACACCGGCACCGCCGGCGCCCCCAAGAATGTCCTGACCTTCGCCGCGCCGACGACCACCCTGACCCTGGCGGCCAATCCAGCCCAGATCTACAACGCCACCACGGGGGTTCTTCTGACCGACCTGCGCCTGTCCGTCACGGTGGCCGGACTGGCGCAACCGGTCGATGTCATTGTCCGTACCAGCCGCGCCAGTACCAACACCTCCCTCGACGATCTGGTAAGCGATGTTTCCGAGGCGCTCAAATCGGCCCTGAATTCCGCCAAGAACAATTCTTCCGACACGACGGTCAAGGCCAACCTTGAAACCTTGATGGCGGCGACCGATCTGGTCACCCGAACCGGCTCGGTCCTGACCCTCAAGGCGGGAGTGGTCGCTGCCAAAGAGATTACCCTAAACAACTTGGCCATCAAGGGAAGGCTTCTGGAAGGTGATTATGTCACCGATCTGGTATTTCGCAATCAGGCGGGTACTGTGGGCACCCTTCCGACCGCCAAACTGGAACTTGCGGGCATCGGCATCCGGACTCCAACCGGAGTGAGCGCGACCGGCTTGAATCCGATCACGAAGATCACCATCGACGTCAGCAACATCGTCGATGCCCTCGCAGGGTCCAACCCCATGACGGCGGTGGTGGTGGTCCCTTCGGACGGACTGGGCAATCTGACCCCCTTCAAGGATGTCTCCTGGTCGGAGGTTCGGACCGGCCTGGGTCACCTGGGAAGCCTCCTGGGCGACCTGGGGGCGCTGGGATCCTTCGGCGAGTTGGGCCGGGCGCTGCCGGTGCTGGGCCAGAGCGTTTCGGAGGTCTTCGATTTTTCGAGCCGATTCAAGAGTGTCAAAACGGAACTTGAAACCCGGGAAGGGATCGGACTCCAGGATCTGAAATCGGCCCTTGCCGCGGGATTTGGCATCTCCGAAGGGGCCATCACCCTGGAAAACGACACGACCGCCGGTCAGGAGGCGTTGCGCATCATCATCCCCTATCGGGTGCTCGTCAACGACTCGGTTCCCCTGGATCTGATTTTCAACGATCAGGCATTGTTGGATCTCCTTTCGGATGCCGCCAAGGCACAACTGGCGGGATTGATCGGCGCCATCAGGGAACTCAAGGACACCGAGGGAACCGCCAAAGCCCAACTCAACGCCGACATCACCTTCAACCTGGCGCTGGGAGTCGATCTGGGGAACACCAGTCCCAACAAGGGCAAGCTGTTCCTGTATGATCATGTCGCGGGAGGGTCCGCCGGGTTTTCGGGAGATACCGGAACCTTTGCCCGGCTTGACGCCTTTTCGCTCAATGCCGCGGGAATGGCCTTTACCTCCAATCAGGGGATCTACAGCCTGGGAGTGACGGGCGGCAGCGCAAGCCTCTCGCTGGCGGGGACCAGTGGACTGATGCTTGATTCGGACGCGGCGGACGGGGCCAGTGACGGTCGTCTCTATCTCGATGCGTTTGCCGGACTCGCCACCGCCGACGCCAAGACCCTGAAATCGTCCAACTTCGACATCATCTTCGACGGGTCGGCGGAAGCAGTGCTTCCCCTGACCCTGAGCGTCTCCGACGATCTGGGACAACTGGCGATCGAACAGATCGACGGCTTCATCAATCCCCTCCCCCTGGGAATCATGGAGGTGAAGTTCCTCAACCTGGGCGATACCTTTGCCAAAATGGGCGGCAAGACCGGATTTACCCTCCAGGAAAGCGCCGAGGGGAGCAACAGTCACACCGTCATTTCAAGCCAGATCGTTCAGGCAGCCCTGCCGGAGCGGCCCAGTTCCGGCAACGGCACCGCGGTCACGACCCCGGAAGGGGCCCCGGTGGACAACGACAATGAAGCGGCCCTGGTCGATCCAACGCTCAATCCTTTTTTCTCGTCTTCCGATGGTTCCGGCGCCACGACCACCCCCGGCGGCATCACCACCGGTTCGAGCGGTCTGTTCAGCACCACCCCCCAGGCCAACCCGCCCAGTTCCGGTTTCGACATCAGTCTGATCCTTCCCGACATCGAATACTGGCAGTTGGAGTTGACGGTCGTCCTCGAACGCGCCCTCGGTCCCAACTGCGAGCCCGATGAACCGGTCCATGGACCGCTTCTTTTCCTGTTGCGCGATCCCACCATTGTCGTCAACACCGTGGACAAGGTGCTGGAGACCATTCAGAAAGGACTCGATGCCTTCAGCGATGTCCTGTCCCTCCCCATCATCGGCGACCAGTTGCGCGATGCGACGCAGTTTGTCACCGATCTGAGGCGCAATGTCGTCAAAGCGCTCAACGATGCCCTGTCCTCGGCGATCGACACCTATGGCGGACTCGACAACGCCCTGCGCATGTTCATGTTCGACCTGCTCACCACCGACAGCAACAGCGACTACATCATCCAGTCCTCCGAGGTCAACGCCAATCCGTTCCTCAATTTTCTCCAGGACTACAACGGCGACCTCCAGGTCACCCCCGACGACATCGTGGTCGAGTACCTTGCCGGAACCGGGACCCCCAAGATCGACCCCGCCCTGGCGGATTATCTGGGCGTCACGCAACCCTCGATGATCCCGGCGGTCCTGCCGGGACAACGGACTGCCTGGGTCACCTCGGGCAAGAATGTGCCCAACCTTGACAGCCATGGCGACCCGATCCTCCATGCCGACGGCACCCCCTGCTACATCGGCGACGCAGGCGACATCATCATCGATCCAAGCCTGCGCGCCATTCTCGATGACATATCGGGGGCCATCGACAGCATGGAAGCCACCGCCGGCGATCTTCTCGGATTGATCGAAAGCACCGGGCATGACAAGAGCTTTTTCGATTCCCTGGTCAACATTGTCACCTTCATCGCCGACAAGGTCGCCCAGGGATACACCTATCAAAGCCTGTTGAAAGATGTCTTCGGCGCCGGGGTCACCGCCTCGGTGTTGACCGATGTCCTGACCGAGTTCGTCCCCTCCTCGGGGGCCCTGGCGGCGGACGCCGCGGCAACCAAGGTGGCACGGCTCACCAATCCCAACGCCATCGTCGTCAAGGCGAGCCTTGCGGAGCTGAAAGCGGCAGTCAAGGAAAAAGCGCTCCACGTCGGAACGGAAGTGGCCCTGGCGCAGAGTACCGCCATCCAATTCCGCATGCACCTGGGACAGACCTATACCCCCGCCATCGATCTCAGTTTTGATATTGGCATCCCCGGACTCCCCTTGAGTCTGGAACTCGATGGCGGCATCGCGCTTGAATTGGACTGGGATCTGTTCTTCGGCTTCGGCATCGACATCAAGGACGGCTTCTACCTGATCACCAACATGCCCGGCACCGCCGGCATCGGTGAAATCACCACCTACGACCCCGTGGACAAGGGAGTCGCCACCGGCATCGCCAGCAATCATCATGATGTTCACATCGACAACCTGTGGCTCGTCGGCAAACCGACCTTCACCCCGGCGGTCAAGGAACTGAGCGCCCAACTCAACGTTTTTCTCGCCCCCGGCGGCGGTAGCGGCCCGGCGCGGTTGAACGCGGAACTGTTCGTGCTGAATGGCACCCTGACGGACAATTGGGATGGCTGGATCAAGGACAACGACACCGGCATCTGGGGCAACGGCACCGACTCCATGGGCCGGTTGTCGGGATCGATGTCACCAACCTATGGCCGCAGCGATTCGCTGTTCGATGGCGATACCGGGGCGGACGGTTCGCGGACCCGGTTGCAGCTCAATCTGGCGGTGGATCTCAAGGACAAGGGATTGTTCGGGATTTCGGCCCTTTCGTCCCTGACCAACGGTCGTCTGACCTTCAGCGATCTGCGCACCGCCAAGCTCTCCGATCTGGTCGCGGTCGAATGGGATGCCAAGGCCCAGGTCAACATGCATATGGAACTCGGCATTTCCCTGGGAGGGGAAGGTTATCTGCCCAAGATCATGGGCGATTTCCACCTGACCTATGAAAACGGCAACAAGAACCAGTACGTCCAGAAGATCGAAAAATTCTTTTCCACCGGATACGACACCCTGTTCCACGTCGGCGCCCCCAATATATGGATGTCGGACATCTATCTCGATGTCGGTACCTTCTTCACCAAGTTCATGAATCCGATCGTCGGCTTCATCCAGGATGTGACCGACCCCATCATGCCGGTGATCGACGCCATCACCACCCCGATTCCGGGCCTTTCCGACCTCATGGGACGCGATTATTCGGCGGTGGACCTGGCGAGCGACATGTCCTCGTTGTTCGGTGGCATTTCCCAGGTCGATTTTCTCATCGCCATCGTCAACATGCTCGATGTGATCGACGACCTGCCGACCGACACCGACGGCATGTTGATTCCGGTCTCGCAGGCCTTCGTCGTCAGCGGCACCAAGGATCGCAAACTTAATCTTTCGGCGCTGCCCTCGATCCCCGGCCTGCCCAACATCGATGTCCCGGTCGATCTTCCCTATGCCCAACTGGCCGACATCGCGGTCGAAGAGGATGGCTTCGAATTCAGCCTGAACATGGGGGTGGGCTGGCATGACGACACGACACTGCTCAGCATCTTCCGCGCCGAAATGCCGCCGCTCGCCTTCGATTTCGACCTGAACGCCGATGTCGCGGTTCCGGCCCCCTACATGGATGTCACCCCCTATGATTTTACCATCGATGGCCTCAGCGGCTCGTTCCGACTGAACATCAAGGCGGGCTGGCAGGACTTGCACCTGTCAGACATCCTCTCGGGCGATTTTGCGCCGCGCTTCGATGTCACCATCGAGGTCCCCAACGGTTTCAACATCGATACCCAGGTGTTGCCCGTCCTGAAGGTCCTGTTGCCACGAATGACCTGGTCCATCGGCAGCCACACCTGGGTTTGGGCCTCGGGCGGCGAATTCGTCATCGACTGGCCCGAGGCTTTGTCGATGTTTGTCGATCCGAGCAATGTAAAGACCATCGACATGACCGGGGCCTCGTTCAACGTCAACCTGGGAAGCATCGATCCCTTTCTGCCGCAAATCCAGGTTCAATGGCCGACGGTGCGCTGGATCGGCCTCGGAAAGGAATTTGCCTGGGATCAGAGCCAAACGACAAACCTGGGTTGGTCGAGCATCATTTCCGACAATGGCCTCCTCTCGGCCCTGGTCGATCCCAACTGGACCATCACGGTCCAAATGCCCGATGTCTGGTTGCCGAGCATCAGCCTGTTCGACCTTCTGCCCGACATCGATTTCGACTTCGACTTTGGCCTGCCCGGACTGCCGTCACTCCCGGACATCAACATCGACCTTCCCGACATCGACATGCCGGGACAACAGACCGTTTCGCCGAAACAGGCGTTCGACGACTTCAAGAACAAGTTGAAAAAACCGGGCAGCGCCCTTAAATTTCCGATTCTTGAGGATCCGGTCGGGTCGGTGATCGCCATGTTGACGGGAGAACATGCCGATCTGGTCACGTTTACCCCGAACAACCTGAATCTGGAAGTCGGTTTCCGCGTCTCCTATCCGGTCTATCCGCCGTTGTATGTCGGCCTGGGTGGCAGCATCAGCATCGATGTCGCCCTGACCCTGGGTTTTGATACCTACGGCATCAGCAAGTTTTTCGACAGTCATAACCTGGTCGATATTCTCGATGGATTCTACGTCAGCGACAACATTGTCAACGGAGTGGACCAACCCGAAATCACGTTGAACGCCAAACTCTACGCCTTCGCCGAACTCAATGTGTTCGTCGCCCGCGGTGGCGTCGAGGGGGGAATCAAACTGGAAGGGACGCTCGACATCTATGACGAAAACAAGGACAACAAATACCGTGCCTCCGAACTGATCGCCGCCGTCTCCGAGGATCCTCTGGACGTGGTCGAAATGCACCTGCGCGGCTCAGCCTACATCGCCGCCTATGTGGACATCAATGTCATTTTCGACTGGGTCCGGGTGTGGGAATGGACCTTCATGGATGTGACGCTGTTCGAGTGGGAACACGATCCGGGGGCGAAAAAACCGGTCCTGGGATCGATGGATGGATCGATCCTGACCCTGCACGCCGGTTCCACCATTGGCAGCATCGATGGGGAAGATTCCGTGAACAAGGGGGCCATCGATCGCAAACGCCGCAGCACCGACGACGGCAACGAATCCTTCACCCTGACCGGAAGTGGCGGTCTGGTCGAGATCAGCGCCATTCTGACCAATGGCCAGACCTATACCAAGACCTTCGCCGGAGTGACCCGGGTCAAGGCCTTCGGCGGCGCTGGCGACGACACATTTGACGCCTCGGCCCTCGACCTGCCGGTGCTGTTCATCGCCGGCGACGGCAACGACACCTTGAAAGGCGGCTCGGGAGATGATGTCCTGATCGGTTCGGATTCAGGGACAGCCATCCTGATCGGCGGCGGCGGCAACGACCGGCTGATCGCCCGTGGGGGAACGACCGACATGCAGGGTGGGACGGGGGACGATACCTACCGCTTCCTGGAAGGATGGAACAGCGCCACCATCGACGATGCCAACGGCGACAACATGTTTGACTTCACTGCCCAAGGGAGCGCCGTCACCATCGACGATGCCTACTTCCAGGCCATGGAAGGGGGCAACCAGGTCACCTGGGACGCGACGACCTCGATCGATGTCATTCAGGGCGGTTCGGGAGATGACCTGATCGATTTTTCGGGGGATGCCGCCAATCTGCTGGTGACCCTCACCGGCACCAATGAAGGATGGGTCAAGGGAAGCGGCAGCGGCAAGACGCAAACCTCCTTCGACGCCACCACCCATCAGGACATGAAGGACGCGGGCGACAATGGCGGTCGCGGCTTCAAGTTCGAGGGATTCGAAAACATCATCGGTGGCCAGGGAAGCGATGTGTTCCGCCTCCAGGACGGTGCCTCCCTGACCGGTTCGCTGTATGGCGACACCACCCCGGGCGCCTACCATGACGCCTCGGGCAATGAGGTCGCCAATGCCCGCAACACCATCGATTTTTCCGAATACACCAACGCCATCACCCTGGATCTGGAAGGGCAGAGCGCCTTCGGCAGCGCCGGAGCGACGACGATCACCGTCCGCGGCTTTCACAATATTTTCGGCGGATCATCGAACGATCGCCTGTCGGGCGATGGCCGCAACAACATGATCGTCGGCAACAACGGTACCGACATCATCGAGGGAAAATCGGCCCATGACCTCCTGGTGGCGGATACGTTTGTCACCTACAAAAACCTGATCGGCAGCCAGACCCGTCCCGCCGATGCCGATTTAAACAATGTCACCGATTATCTGACCCTCCAGACCGCCGGGGCCGCGGAATTCGGCGCCGCCTCGCGCAACTGGATCTGGAAGGGACAAACCCTGGAAAACAAGAGCCTTTCGACCGCCGGCAAACAAACCCTCAAGGGGGGCAGCGGCAACGATGTCATCCTGGGAGCGCTCGGCGGGGATGTCATCAACATCGGCGGCTCCGGCGAAGGCAACGACACCATCATGGCCGACCTGGGCCAGGTCGCGATCGATTTCAACTTCCGTTCCGCCCTGTCCGCCACGACCTTCGGCAACAAGGGGGGCGGCGGCGACACCATCTATCTGGGAACCGGCAGCAATCTGGTATTGGCGGGCAGCGGTCGGGACACCATCTACAGCGTCGATACGGCCAACAGTTTCAATATCATCCTGGCCGACAACGGCACCGTGCAATACCGCACCACCGAGGTGACGGTTTCCGGACAGACCAAACGGACCTTCGCGGAGGTCTCGGGCCGGAGTCACCTTCTTGATTTCGTCGAAGCCCCGGTGGACGAGACGGGAGGACAAGGAAATGACGATACCTTGAGCCTGGGAAGCGCCTCGGCCATCGTCCTGGGAGGGGCCGGAAAGGATGCCATCACCTTTACCGCCGCCACCTCCACAGGCGCCAACCATCGCTTCATCTCCGGCGATCACGCCCGAATCGATACCGATGCCAACGGCGGGGCGGTCTCTTTCAAGAGCCTCGATCTTCTCGAATCGACCGGTGACGCGGATGTGATCACGGTTGGCAACCAGAACGATCTTGCGGCGCGTTATCTGGGCAGCAATTACATCATCGCCGGCGCCGGAGCGGACAAGGTGCTGGTTTCGGCAACACTGGACGCCACCACCGGGGTGATCACCGTGGGGGCAGCCAACAGCACCGATGTCATCCTCGGCGACCACGGCGAAATCACCCGTTGGGATTCCGTCGCCGCGACGACCTTCAACCAACTCAAACAGGTCAAAAGCACCCAAACCAACCAGGGAGGCGCCGATCTGATCCAGACCGCCAATGGCGGCAAGACCATCGTCGGCGGCTATGGTCAGGATTCGGTCACGGTCACCACCACCAGCAACTCGATTCGCCATGTTGTCGGTGACAACGGACAACTTGAGTTTAACAGTGTCGGCGGCATGCAGACGATGACCTCCCTGGATACGGTAAGTACCACGGGTGGCAACGACATCATCGTCATCGCCCCCACGGCATCCACCCAGGACCTGGGACACAATTTTATTATTGCCGGTATGGGGGACGACAAGGTGCTCATTGCCGCCAGCCTTGATCCGGTCAGCGGCGCCATCACCGCCAACGCCGCCAACGCCGTCGATGTCCTCCTCGGCGACAACGGCACGATCACCAACTGGGCCGCCTCCCCCGAGGTTCTTCTCCATAACCGCCAACAAGTCATCAGTACCCAGTTGAGCCTGGGAGGCAATGACGTTATTCATGCCGCTAACGGCGACAAAACCATCATCGGCGGTTTTGGCCAGGATACCGTGACCGTCACAACGACCAGCACCTCCATTCGCCAGGTCGTCGGTGATAACGGGCAGATTGAGTTTAACAGTGTCGGCGGCATGTTGAGCATGACCTCGCTCGATACCGTCACCACCACCGGCGACAACGATGTCATCGTCATCGCCCCCACGGCATCCACTCAGGACCTGGGACATAATTTTGTCATCGCCGGCATGGGCGCCGACAAGGTGCTCATTGCCGCCAGCCTCGATCCGGTCAGCGGCGCCATCACCGCCAACGCCGCCACCGCCGTCGATGTCCTCCTCGGCGACAACGGCACGATCACCAACTGGGCCGCCACCCCCGAGGTCCTTCTCCATTACCGCCAGCAGGTCATAAGCACCCAGCACGACAAGGGGGGCAATGACCTTGTTCAGGCATCCAACGGCGACAAGACCATCATCGGCGGCTACGGCCTGGATACGATCACCGTCACCACCACCAGCGCTTCGATTCGTTATATCGTCGGTGACAATGGCCAGATTGATTTCAATAGTGTCGGCGGCATGTTGAGCATGACCTCGCTCGATACCGTCACCACCACCGGCGACAACGATGTCATCGTCATCGCCCCGGCCACGACCAATGAAAACCTGGGCCATCATTACATCATCGCCGGCATGGGCGCCGACAAGGTGGTCGTCGCCGCCAGTCTGGACCCGGTGAGCGGCGCCATCACCCCGAACGGCGCCACCTCGATCGATGTCATTCTTGGCGACAACGGCACGATCACCAACTGGCCGTCTTCCCCCGCCGTGGTGATCAACGAACGGCAGCAGGTGATCAGCACCCAGTTGGACAAGGGTGGCAACGACCTGATCCAGACCGCCAACGGCGACAAAACCATCGTCGGCGGGTTTGCCCAGGATCGGGTGACGGTGACCACCACCAGCACCTCCATCCGTCACATTGCCGGCGACAATGCCCGAATCGACTTCAACAGCGTCGGCGGCATGCTCTTCATGACCTCGCTCGATACCGTGGTGACCACCGGCGACACCGACATCATCGTCGTCGCCCCGACCGCCACCACCCAAAACCTGGGCGCCAACTATATCATCGCCGGCATGGCGGCGGACGTCGTTCTGGTCGCGGCCTCCCTTGACCCCGTCACCTCCGCCATCACCGCCAACGCCGCCACCTCGGTCGATGTCATCATCAGCGACAACGGCTCCATCGAAAACTGGCCCTCGACGCCCGCAGTCCTCCTCAACGTCCGCAAACAGGTTCTAAGCCTTGAACTGGACAAGGGTGGCAACGACCTCATTCAAACCGCCAATGGCGACAAGACCATTATCGGCGGTTATGGGCAGGATGTCGCGATCGTCACCACCACCAGCCAATCGATCCGACACGTCGCCGGCGATAATGCCCGGATCGACTACAATACCGCCGGGGGCATGCTCTTCATGACCTCGCTCGATACCGTGGTGACCACCGGCGACACCGATGTCCTCGTCATCGCCCCCACCACCACGACCGAAAACCTGGGGACCAACTTTATCATCGGCGGCATGGCGGCGGACAAGATTCTGGTCGCGGCCAGCCTTGATCCGGTCAGTGGCGCCATCACCGCCAATGCCGCCACCTCGGTCGATGTCATCATCAGCGACAACGGATCGATCACCAACTGGCCTTCCACCCCCGCCGTCGCCCTCAACCTGCGCAAGCAGGTCGTCAGCCTCCAACTGGACAAAGGGGGCAACGATCTCGTGCAAACCGCCAATGGCGACAAAACCATCATCGGCGGCTACGGCCTGGATACAATCACCGTCACCACGACCAGCAATTCCATGCGCCTGATCATCGGTGACAACGGTCAGATCGATTTTGACACCGCCGGCGGCATGATCGACATGGTGACCCTCGATACCGTGGTCGAAACGGGAGGAAACGATGTCATCAAGGTCGGCCCGACCGCGACCTCGGCCCACACCCTGGGGACCAATTTTATTTTCGGCGGCATGGGAAATGATGAAATCTACATCGCCGGCGCCTACAAGAACCCGGTCACCGGAAAACTGGTTGGCGGGGCCGCGTCGAGCGAAGACGTAGTGATCGGCGACAACGGCGAAGCCCACCGTGAAGCCTTGACCAATGTCATGTTGAAGGTGTTCACCAAGGTCAACGACAAGGGCGGCAATGACATCATTGCCGGCGGCAACGGCGGCAAGGTGGTCCTGGGAGGAATCGCCAACGACCAGGTCCTGGCCATCGACGGAACGCATCTGGTCATCGGCGACAATGGTGAATTCGATTATGACCTGGTAGCCAGGAATGGCCTGTTGCGCGACATGTATGCCACCGACATCACCCTGGGCGGGGCCGATACCATCACGCTCGGGGAAGGTTTTACCGTGGTGATGGGAGGCATCGGCGCCGATGTCGTGGACATCATCGCCCAAGGGATCGCCGCGGCGACCGGATTGCACCATGTCACCGGCATCCCGACTACGGTCGGGGCCCCCAACAGTGAAAAACCGGGACGGACCGGTCGCTTCATCGCCGGCGACAACGCCCGCGCCCGCTTCGATGTCAAGGCGGGACTGACCGACTTTGAAACCATCGATGCCATTTCAGCGACGGGTGGCGATGACACGATCACCCTGGGCAAGGCGGATGTCGCCGCCGGGACCGATCTGGGATACCAGGTGGTCATGGGTGGCATGGCCGCCGATACCATCCTGGTGCGGCAGGATTACCGCAGTCAGGATGTAATCCTGGGCGACAACGGCGAACTGCACCGCAAACCCCTGGGATACGCCCATGTTTCCATCGGCAGCCTGGTGACCAATCTTGGCGGAACCGACGATATCCGCACTGGACGCGGCGACAAGATCATCCTCGGTGGTTTTTCCAGCGATGTCGTCAATGCGCGCACGGTTCGGGAAAGCGGCAAGGATGAACGGGTGATCGCTTTGGGCGATTCCGGACTTCTTTCCTACGATCTTGGTGGCGGCGGCACCCTTCAAAAGGTCGAAAGTTTGACCATCCAGTTCGGTGGCGCCGACACGGTCACCATCGGCGATGGTGATGTCACCTTCATCGGCGGTTATGGCAACGATACCCTGGCGGTGGATTCCTCGGAACTGGCCTTTCGCAGCGTCGCGGGCGACAACGCCCAGATCACCTTTGCCGCAACCGCCGTCGTCGCCGATCAGGCGGCAAGCCAGTTGAGTCTTCTGACCCTGGACCTCACCGGGGTGACGGGCGGTGTGGACAACCTGAGAATCGGCCCGGTCGGAGGGATCAGCGGTGACCTGGGCGAGGTGGTCCTGGCGGCGGGCATGGGATCGGACACGGTCCGGATCTCGGGTGAAACGGTCAAGACGACCTTGCTGGGCGACAATGGCCAGATTCTCCGCGCCTCCGGTGTCGGCGGTGCCCGTCTTTCGGTCATCAGCCTGTTGCCGGAACAGGGAGCAGGCGATTTGATCGAAACCGTCGGCGGCGACCATGTCCTGGTCGGTGGCGCCGGCGCCGATACGTTGCGCGCCGGCAAGGGGATCGGAGTGGTGTTCGGCGACTCGGGACGCATCACCTATGACGCGGGTGTGATCCGTTCCGCCGCCAGTTCCGGCATTGCCCAGGGGGGCAACGACATCGTCGAATTGGGCGCGGTGGGAAGCAGCGATGGCCTGCAAATCTTCGTCGGCGGCTTCGGCGCCGATACCCTGAACATGCAATCCCAGACCGGCAATGGCATTTCCGCGATGGAACGGGCCGTTGCGGGAGACAATGCCAGCCTCAATTTCGATACCAGCGGTCGTCTGACCGCCTTTGCCACCGCCGACTCCGATACCTCCACCGGCGGCGCCGACATCCTGACCGTGATCATGACCGGCACGGCCCCCGCGAACACCCCTTTGACCGATCTCAACATCATCGCCGGCGGCATGGGGGCCGATACCATCAATATTTTCGGGGTGACCCGCAGCATCGATGTGGTGGGCGGAGACAATCTTGACTATCGCCGCACCAGTCCCGACGCCTCCAACCTGTTCGGACAGCATATTTTCTTCGATGTCCTGCAACCGACGACCGGAGGCAACGATTCCATCCGCATCGGATCGGGCGACAAACTGGTCGCCGGCGGCGCCGGCGACGACCGCATCGATACCAGCACCCAGGAAGGGGATCGAAACATCATCTTCGGCGATGCCGGCGCCATCGCCTTCGATCCGGGCGGCAGCGGACGCCTGCAACAGATCGGTACCACCTCGGTCAGTACCGGAGGCCGGGATACCGTGGGCATCGGCGCCGGCGAAACCTACCTGATGGGGGGCATGGGGAACGATACCCTGACGGTCAGTGGCGCCGACAACGTGGTCCGGGTCGTCGCCGGTGACAACGCCCAGATCAACTTTGAAACCGCGACCGGCAGCGCCAACCTTGGAAAACCGATCCTGGTGCAAAGCACCGGGAGCGACACCGTCGATGCCTCATTGGTAGTCGATACCCTGACCCTGGGAAGCACCGGAACCAACATGGTCCTCGGAGGTCCCGGTGTGGACACCCTATCGGGAAGCCGGGGTACAAGCCATTTCGTGGTCCCCGGAAGTGGTACCATCGATCCGATCAACCGCATCGTCAGTGTGGTCCTTCTCGGGCAATACAATGAAATGGGAATCACTGACACCACATTGGTCTATCCGCTTGCGTCCTCTGGAGGCTCCGGCGGCTCCAGTGGTTCGGGCGGCTCCAGCGGTTCGGGAGGAAGTTCCGGAAGCGAGGACACAACCGCCACCGGTACCATCACGGGAGAAGGAACCGTCGCCGAAGACGGTACGATGAGTGCTTCGGGAAATATTTCCTATCCGGCGCTCGATGGTGGTCTCGCCACGTTCGTCGCTTCCGAAACGGCGGGGACTTTCGGCACTTTAAGGATGCTGAGCAATGGCAGTTGGACCTATACCCTCGACAATGCTTCGACGGCGGTTCAATCGCTGGATTCTGGAGAAAACCCCGGCGAAATGTTTCTGGTCACGACCGCCGACGGCAGCCAGACGACGGTCTCCATCACCGTCACCGGCGCCAATGACACGCCGCAATTTGCCGCCGTGACGGATGGAACCCTGACCGACAGCAGCGCGGAAGACGGTTTTGCCTCTCTGACACGCACCCTGAGCGCCACCGACGCCGATTCTGGAGACGACCTGGTCTTCGGCATCAGTGGCGGGACGGTGGTCGATGGATTGGCAACCCTGGCGGGGCTTTACGGCAACCTGAATCTGGATACCCATACCGGAGAACTCACCTATGTCCCCAACGCGACGGCGATCAACGCCCTGACCGGCACGACCTCCGAATCGTTCACCCTGAGCGCCAGCGACGGGATCGCAACGGGAACGACGATTTTCACGGTCCATCTGGCGGGAGCGGACGATGCCCCGACCCTGGGAGGGGCATTTGCAGGCGAGGTCATGGAAGATGGCGTAGTGACGGCACATGGATCCCTGTCGATTCTCGATGTCGATTCAGGACAAAGTGGATTCGTCGCCCAGAGTGCCGCCGCCGGAACTTATGGTTTATTCAGTCTGACCTCCAGTGGTGCCTGGACCTACAGTCTTGCCAACGAAAGCGCCCGGGTACAGGCCTTGGCCGGGGGCGAACGGGTCAACGACAGCTTTACCGTATCCAGCCTTGATGGGACGACCCGAACGGTCACGATCGCCCTCACCGGCGCGGCGGACACGGCTACCTTTGGCGGAACGGGCAGAGCGACGATGAGCGAAGATGGACCGACCCTGGCCACGGGAACCTTGACCGTCGTCGATGCCGATTCGGGGAGCGGCTCTTTCGTTGCCCAGAGCGACCGGGCGGGGACCTACGGCGCCTTCAGCGTCGATTCCACGGGAGCATGGCAATATCTCATGGCCAGGGAAGGTTCCGCAGTCCAGGGACTCGCGGAGGGGCAGACCGTCCAGGATACCTTCACCGTTGCCAGCCTCGATGGCACCACCACCACGGTCACGATCGACATCCAGGGGGCCAACGATGGCGCGACCATAGCAGGTGATCGTGGCGCCACGATTCTGGAGGATGGCGCCACATCGGCAAACGGGCGGTTGACGATTGCCGACCGCGACGCAGCCCAGGGGTTTTTCACAACGCAAACGGCAACCATGGGCCGGTTTGGCCAATTCAGCATCGATCGGACGGGAGAATGGAACTATGCCCTTTCCGGAGACGCCATTCAGGGATTGACGGCAGGGGAAATGGTCGCTGAAGTTTTTCAGGTAGCCAGTATCGATGGAACCACGACCGAGGTCACGGTGACGCTCCAAGGGGCTGACGATATGGCCATTCTTGGTGGTGAAAACGTGGGTCTGGTCACCGAGGATGCGTCTCCGGTCACCGGTGGTCGATTGACCCTGGTCGATCCCGATGTGGGACAAGGAGGATTCATTGCCCAGGCTGGAACGGTTGGACATTTTGGTCTGTTCGATCTGAACCCTGATGGAACCTGGGAATACCGTCTGGCCCTTGATGCCCCACGGGTGCAAGAGCTCAACGCCAGGACCCTGGTCGTCGATCTGTTTACGGTGACGAGCATCGACGGCACCGGTAGTGTCGTCACGATTGCGGTTGCCGGGAGCGGCGATCCGGCGATGATCGGAGGCGATGCAGGGGGAACAGTCACCGAGGATCGGACGCTTGAGACCTCGGGAACCCTGACCCTCGTGGATCCCGATCAGGGAGAATCGCGGTTTGAGGTCCAGACCGACACCGAGGGTACCTATGGTACGTTTACCATCGACGCCCTGGGACAGTGGAATTATTCCCTGGCCAACGATGCGATGACGGTTCAGGGATTGACGGAAAATCAAGCGGTTTCCGAAATTTTCACGGTGCGGAGCGCTGACGGAACGGTCCATGCGGTCACCATCACGGTCCTGGGATCGAACGATGCCGCCACTCTGGGAGGGAATGTTCAGGGAACGGTCACCGAGAATCAGGTGATTCGCGCCAAGGGAGATCTGACCGTGGACGACCTTGATGCCGGCGAGGCGGTGTTCCTCCCCCAAACCGCGACCCTGGGAACCTACGGTACCTTCAGCGTCGATGCCGATGGCCATTGGACCTATGATCTTGACCCGGCCAATGCAGCGGTCGAGGCCATGACGGCGGGAGAAACGGCACGGGACCTGTTCGAGGTGACGAACGCCGCTGGTGATTCTCTGGAAGTCTCGATCACGATCGCGGGCAGCAACGATCTGGCCATTCTCGGAGGGGCCAATAGCGGTACGGTAACCGAGGACGCAACGACGACCACGACCGGACGATTGACCATCATCGATACCGACCATGGCCAGGCGGCCTTCCTGGTGCAGACCCAGACCGCCGGGCTTTACGGAACCTTGTCTTTGGAAAGGGACGGAGCCTGGAGCTACTCGTTGAACAATGCCGCGGCGACAGTACAAGCGCTGACCACGGGACAACAGGTGACCGACCGGTTTGTCGCCAGCAGCGCCGACGGAGGTTCCTCACTTGGCATCACGGTCACCATCAACGGTCTTGATGAACCCGTGGTGGTGGTCGAATCGCCCCAGGTTACCGCCGCTGCCGCGGCACAAGCGGCGCAAACCGCCACTGCCCAGGCGGTGTTGGCCGCATCGGCGTCACAGGCAACCGCGGCGACCACCACGGCGACCACCACGGCGACCACCACCACCATCTTCACGGGAGGGACCCAGGGCGCCACTGGCGCCAACCCCGGTGGTGGCACGACAGGATTGGTCATCAATACCTCAACCGCTCCGACAGGCGGGACCAACGCGACCGCACCGACAACGACAACCGGTCCCGGCAATGGAGGAAACACCACTTCCGGCACATCAGGCGGTCAGGCAGGCCGGAACGATTCAGGTCCAACCGGTGGCGGCATCGGAGTCGGCACCTCCGCCCCGGCCTCGGTGGAACCACCCCCACCCGTCACGTTGACGGTGGGAAACCAGGTTTTCTTCCAATCGCCGACGATCCAGTTTCCCAATGTGGTCCCAACATCAAGTCCCACGGTCACGTTGACCGAGGGTTTTTCGACAACAAGCGTTGGTATCGCACCCCAGCTGCAACAAGGTGAACAGGGAACCGCGGAATTTCAAAATACCGGAGGAACCGGGTTCCAAATGCCGACAACGGTCACCCCAACCGTAGGCGCCACGGGTCCGACCACCACGCAGACAGGCACCGAGGGTCCCTTTGGTGACACCAATACCGCCCCAGGAGGCGAACCTCAGGGGACGACCGAACCATTGACCGCGCCTCCCGCGGAAGGACAGCCTCCAACCACGGGTGAAGCGCCTGCCGAAGGCCAACCCCCTGCCGAGGAGGCGCCTCCCGCGGAGGGACAACCGCAGGCACGAGGACCGGGACAACCCGAAGGGACCCCGACCGCTGACAACACGGGAACAACGGAAAATCCTGACGCCACTGAGAATTCAGGCGAACCCATCGCCTTCAACGCGGCGACGGGGGCTGTCGTCGGTGCGATCGTGGCCTCGGGTCAGGGTTCGCGAATCACCTGGGACAAGGCGGCCCCCCCTCCTTCCACCAATACCCGCCGTATCGTTTCGCTCGGAGGACGATCAATGCGCATGGGATGATATATTATAAACAAAGAGGGGCCATGGCTATCAAATCGATGCTACGGAATTGGAGTGCAATCCTCCCAGGGATCAGTTCATGTTGCATTCCTTAAGGCTGAAAAATTGCAAGGCTTGGGAAGATACCGGAAACATCTTCTTGAAGCCGGTCACCGTATTGCTTGGCACCAATTCCTCTGGGAAATCGTCACTTATCCAGGGCTTGTTGCTCCTGAAACAGACGGTTCAATCGCCGGGCCGCACCATTCATCTGAATCTGGGAGGAGACGAGGCGAACGATCTGTTCAATTTTGGTACTTTTTCCTCGATCTTGAAGGATGGAGCAAAGGACAGGCAATATTTCCAGGTGGCTCGCGGAAATGAAGGTTGCCGATAAACTTTATGTTCGTCAAATAGGTCGATCCAGCCGATATGAGGTCATTGTTCAACGCAACGAAGTCGCAGCCAATCTGCACGACGTCGGCATTGGAATTTCCAAGGTATTACCAGTTGCCATGTCGTTCTGGATTGTGACTGGCTGATTTGTTCAGAGTACGCAAATAAGTTGGATACCGATCAAGATTACGGTTCGAGAATATCTCTGATCGTGCAGACTGAATTCACAGACCCATCATTTGAAACCTCCAACACTCGAAAGAAGGACCCCATGACCGCATCCGTGGAAGAAGCCAAGATCACTGCCCCCACCACTTCAACCCCCGCCACCCAAATTGTCTGGGACGATAGCCAGATGCAGACAAGTTATGCCAATGTTTGCAATGTGTTGGGAACACGGGAGGAAATCATGGTTTTGTTTGGCGCCAACCAGGCCTGGCAGGCGGATCAGAAGGAGGTCAAGGTGATGCTCTCCAACCGGATCGTGCTCAATCCTTATGCGGCCAAGAGACTCCAGACGCTGTTGGAGATGGGTCTGCGCGAGTATGAATCCCGCTATGGCGTGTTGAAAATCTGATTTTTCGGCACATTTTCAGTGACGGAACAGGCACTTTCGACGCAACGGGCCGACCCCTGGTTGACCCTGGGCCGGGATGATGACGCTCGTGCCCACGCCACCTGGCTCGAATGTCTGGTGGCGGGGATGGGTGGTGGCCTTCAGGAAGCGGTCCTGGTACTTGAGGATCCAGTTTCCAGAGGATTTCACCCGGCGGCGGTGTGGCCTGCCGAAGGGGTGGTCAGTCCCGATCTGGCACAACTGTCGGAACAGGCGTTGGAAAAGCGGATTCCCCTGACGGCCTATCGTGGACGGGGCTTGATGGCATGGCTCGTCGAATACGACGGCGCGGTTCGCGGGGTGGTGGCACTGGCCTTTGCCGGAACCGTGCCACGCCATGCCGTTTCCTGGCTGCGCTGGGGTCAGGGCTGGCTGGAACGCGCCTGGCGCGAAGAAGATGGCCAGGCGGAAGCGGAATTAAGGGAACGCCTTCTCCTGGCGCTGGATCTGACCATGGTTGCCCTGGAAGCGGCCAACGCCGAGGCGGCGGTGCATGCGGTGGCGACCGAGGCGGCGGCCCGCCTGGAGTGCGATCGGGTATCGGTTGGATTTCTCAAGGGGTCGGAAATCCGGTTTGCCGCCTTGTCCCACTCGGTGGATGTGGCCCGCCGCATCGATTTGATCCATGCGATCGTCGCCTCGATGAACGAGGCCATGGAACAGGCCACTCCGATTCATGTCGGCCTATATACCCTGCCCGGAAATGCCTCCCACCCGAACGACCCAGGGGAACCGAACAATCCGGGACATTCCGACTGGATCAATATACGCGAACATCAACGTCTGGTGCGTGATTTTGGATCCGAATCGGTATTGTCGGTCCCCTTTGCCGCGGGAGACAACGACACCCGACGGATGGGGGTTTTTCTGTTCGAGTGGGCACAGGCTGTTGCCGAGGTCCGACTGCGGCAAGCAGAGACGTTGACACCGATTCTGGGACGGGTTCTGTTGAACCGGCGCCGTGTCGAACGAAGCTTATACGAACGCTTGTTGGAAGGGACAGAGGAAGAGGGTCAGCAATCGACCGGTCCATCGGGCAGGCGGCGAAAGTTGCTTGCTGCCCTGAGTCTGGCCGTGACCTTGTTTTTTTCCGTTACCGAGGGAGACTACCGACTGTCGGCGACTGCCAGCCTTGAAGGAGGAATACGTCGCGTCGTCGTCGCCCCGTTCGATGGCTATGTCGCATCGGCGCGGGTACGGGCAGGACAGGTGGTCCGCAAGGGAGAGGAACTGGCGCGATTGGACGATCGAGATATTCGTCTGGAGATTTCACGTTGGACAAGCCAGCAGGCGCAATACCAGAAACAGACCGATGACGCCCAGGCACAACACAATCTGGCGCAGATTCAGATTGCCCTGGCCCAGGCACGGCAGGCGGCGGCCCAACGTGAATTGTCCGAAGCCATGCTTGCCCGTGCCAGGATCATTGCCCCCTTTGACGGGGTTATCGTCAGCGGTGACCTGTCACAACATTTGGGCGGTTCCCTGACCAAGGGACAGACACTGTTTGAAATCGCCCCCCTGAATGCCTATCGCGTGGCCCTGCTGGTCGAGGAATTCGACATTGGGCAGGTAGCCGTCGGCCAGAAAGGAGAATTAATGCTGGCCGCCCTGCCGGGTAGAACGTTTCCATTTCACGTATCCCTGGTCACCCCCGTCGCCACCGTCAGCGACGGACGCAACCAGTTTCGCGTCGAGGCGACACTCGCGGACGGCGACGAACGGTTGCGCCCGGGAATGGAAGGAGTCGGCAAGATCGATATTGGCCGCGAACTCCTGATCTGGATCTGGACCCACCGCTTCCTGGAATGGTTGCGGCTGCAAACATGGTCCTTATTGGGCCTTTGACTGTTTCTTGTTCAGCGCAAATCCGACAAACGACCTGGAACACACCGTCCCTGGATCGGGAATTCTAACCCATCTTTCGCGATTCGACCAACTTGAATAGTATAACAAATTGATTTTTAAAGATATGGCATACAAAGGTCGGCACCACAGAGGATGAATTGGTTCAATGAGCCTGGACAGTGTTCAATG
>JADGCV010000015.1 GCA_015228815.1 Magnetococcales bacterium
GAGGTGAATTGGATGAGGCCTTTCGCGTCCGAACCGAGGAGGAACTCCCGGTTTATGAACGTCTCGGAGATGTTCGCGAAATCGCGGTGACGAAGGGTCAGTTGGCGGACATACTCTATAGCCGAGGTGAATTGGATGAGGCCTTTCGCGTCCGAACCGAGGAGCAATTGCCGATCTTTGAACGTCTCGGAGATGTTCGCGAAATCGCGGTGACGAAGGGTAAGTTGGCGGACATACTCTATAGCCGAGGTGAATTGGATGAGGCCTTTCGCGTCCGAACCGAGGAGGAACTCCCGGTTTATGAACGTCTCGGAGATGTTCGCTCCATCGCGGTGACGAAGGGTAAGTTGGCGGCAATACTGGCAGCTAAAGGCGATCTGGCGGGCGCACTCCGGCTTCACGAAGAACGGCGCCCATTGGTTGAGAAACTAAAGGACGAAGACGGTCTTATTCATGGTATCTTCAATTGTGCCCGGTTGCGCTTGAGGATGGGTCCTGCCACCAGGGAGGACTTCCTCAAGATTTTGAAAGACCTTGAGGAGGCATTCGAGCGGATTTGCCGTCTGGGTCGGCCTGATGGAATGGGCGCCATTGGCGTTTTGTTGGGGCAGGTTCTCGCTGGCATCGGCGCCAAGGATCGCGCCCTTGAGGTATTGAACGTGGCGCATGCGGGATTTCGAAAGATGGGCTGGGAAAAACAAGCGCAGCAAGTTGCTGACTTCATTAGGGAAATAACGAACACATAATACTGAATTATTGACTTTTCCCTGAGCGACGCATACCTTCGTATTCATGGTAAAAATCGCACGGCATCTGTTGAAGCCTCCCAAAGGCAGGGGAAAGCAGACCGGGTGGGGGCTGGCGGCTGTGCTTGGTCGCTGTCTTGCTCCTCGTGGAAAAGCAAAGAATTTCACAACGTTCTCCCCGTTGGTGTGCGGAAAAATGCCGTGCCTGTCGTCGTGCAATCCGTGGAATATCTGGATGACGATCGATTGCGTTTGACCTTCAACTCGGGTGAAAGCGGGGTGGCGGATCGGGCAGAACTGGTGCGTTCCACCCCTGGCGCTGCGCCCTTGCGCAACCAGGAAGAGTTTCGCCGTGTCTTTCTTGATGAATGGCCCACCCTGGCTTGGCCCTGCGGATTCGATCTGGCACCAGAGTATGTCGATTGGTTGGTGACAGGAAAAACCCCGGTCTGGCAATCACCTCCCATCGCGAAATCAGCCTGAGGGGTTGTGAATCGTTACATGACGAAAGGTCCGAATGATGGAGCATCGACCATGACCATTTCCGACACCGAATTGATCTTCATGGGGGCTTGCATCGCCGAGGCCATCCATCCGGATCGGATTATTCTGTTTGGTTCCCAGGCACGGGGAGATGCCGGACCCGATTCCGATGTGGATTTGCTGGTTATCGTTTCACGACATTTCAGCAATGCGCAACGCTGGCAGATGATGCAGACCATCCGCAAGGCCATCACCGGTGTTCGCTGCTCCAAGGATATTCTTTTGTATCATCGGGACGAAGTTGAACGATGGCGTTCCTCCATCAATCATGTTGTGGCTACTGCTCTGCGCGAGGGCAAGGTGATTTATGAAGGAACTTGAACAGGGACGTATTCTTCTCACCATGGCGGAAAAAGATTGCCGCCAGGTTTTCTCCCCTGCTCCACGGGTTACAATCCAACGCACATGCGGACCCTTCCCCCTTCGGCGGGTGGCCAGGGGCGGGGCGGGGAATCGTTGTCGTCCTGGATCGGGCCGGGGTTGCGTATGTTGCCTTCGCGGCCATCGCCGTCGTCATGACGGCTGTCATAGGAAGCGGCCTGCTCGGGGAGGAGTTGATCCATGCACAACGCGAGATCGGGGAGACGGGCGGGTTGGTGGATCAGATGGTAGTCCCCCCCGAGAATGTGTTGCGCGATTCCCTGGTTGACGACTTTGGGAATGAACAGGTGGGCCAGGCGCAGGTGCCGCCAGACCTGAGTTTCCTCGGAGGATCGGTCCGAAATCCGGCCATCGCCGTTGCCGTTTTCCGCCTCGGGCCAACGTTCGTGGGCTTTGGGATCGTCGCCAGGGATGAAGTGATACAACCGCGCGTAGGACCGAACCGCCGTGGCGATGGCCGCCTGATCCAGAGCCAGGCGATGCAGACGGCTCTCCTCCACCAGGCTTTCGCCACGCAACACCGTCCCCAGCAGCAGGGTGATGATGATCAGAACCAGGCTCAGCTCCAACAGGGAGAATCCTGCGTTCGGATCGGGGGGGGGGGGCCATTGCGGCGGACCCGGTTCGGATCACGATGGGCTGGCTGCCGCGATCAAAGCGTTGGCCCCTTTGGGATCCCCATGGCATTCAAGCAGGGCCTGGAGCATCAGGGGGACGACGATCGTGGCATCCGATTCGATGATGAACATGGGGGTATGGGCGGTCAGTTTGTCCCAGGTGATCTTTTCGTTGGGGGTCGCCCCCGAATAGGATCCATAGGAGGTGGTGGAATCGGAAATCTGACAAAAATAGGACCACGGCTTGACCGGTTGTTGCAGATCATACTTGATCGACGGCACGACGCAGATGGGAAAATCACCGGCGATGCCGCCGCCAATCTGGAAAAAACCGATTCCCGGTCCCGACGACAGACGCCGGTATTCGTCATAGAACCAGGACATTGCCTCGATCCCCGATTTGGCGATGCCGGCGGAACATTCTCCGGTGCGGACGTGGGAGGCGAAAATATTGCCGAAGGTCGAATCTTCATAGCCGGGGACCACCATCGGCAGATGCGCCCTGGCCGCCGCCAGGAGCCAGCATTCCTCGGGCCGCCCTGAACAAAGTTCGGGTCCGATCGCCTGGATCAACTGATAAAAATATTCGTGCCAGAACTGCCGGTGTCCCGAACGGTCGGCATCGAGCCACATCGGCACGAGAATTTTTTCGACGGCGCGAAAGGCCTCATCCTCGGGAATGCTGGTGTCGGTGACGCGGCGCATCGACGCTTCAAGAATCCGGGTGTCGTCCTCCTTGGTGAAATAGCGGTAGTCGGGAAAGTCGCGGTAATGATCATGGGCGACGAGACGGAACAACGATTCCTCCAGGTTGGCCCCGGTCACCGAAAGCCCGTGAACCAGGCCCGCCCGGATCGCCGGAGCCAGGGAAATCCCCAACTGCGCCGAAGACATCGCCCCCGCCATCGCCCAGAACATGCGCCCCCCCGACTCGATGTGCCGCCAGTAGGCCAGGGTGGCGTCGCGGGTGACGCGGGCGTTGAAGTTTTTATAGTTGCGTAGTAAAAATTCAAGGATGGGCATCCGTCCCGAAGATTCTGCCCTGGTCATGGCGCTTGATCCCTATTGAATGTATCGGAAAACTATTGAAAAGAAAAAAGAGGTCTGGGGGATTGCCCCAGGGTAAGGTTTACCATGCTTGGATGCCAATATAACACCTTTCCAAAGCCATTCCAAGAGACGCTCCCGAAGTGTGGAACACATCGATGACCCTTCCCGTGCCCCGATTGCGAACCATCCGGCGCATGTACGCCGCCTTTTTTCTCAGCCTGTTTGTTTTTTTTCTGCTTCTGGGCGATTTTCGGCGGATGAAAGGGTACGACATTTCCTTTTTTCTGGAACTCGATCCCCTGGTTGCCCTGGGGGGATTGCTGACCAGTTGGACGCTGTACAAGGGGTTGATTCTTTCGCTGGTGATCCTGGTGCCGACCCTGTTTCTGGGACGTTTTTTCTGCTCCTGGATCTGCCCGCTCGGGATCATGAATCAACTGTTCGGCTTGCGTTTTTTTGGGGTGCGTCCTTCGGAAAGCCATCGGCTCAATGGCTATCGGCCCCTGTTTCGCGTCAAATATTATCTTCTGGTTTTTTTGTTGCTCGTCGCCATGGCGGGGGGACTGCAAACCGGATTGTTCGATCCCATCGCCCTGATCTATCGTTCGATGACGGTGGCGGGGTTGCCGTTGCTCGATGGGGCGGGACTTGGCATTTATGCCCAGGGGCCGATTTTTCATGGTGGTCTGGTGATTTCGGTGATCTTTCTCGCCATTCTTCTGGCCAACCGGTTCATGCCGCGATTCTGGTGCCGCGTTCTCTGTCCGTTGGGGGCGCTTTTGGCGGTTCTGTCGCGATGGGCCCCCTTTGGCATCCAACGCGATGTCGAACGATGCAACGGCTGCAACAAATGTCTGCAATTCTGCCAGGGCGGGTGCGACCCCCATGCGGCATGGCGCCGGTCCGAATGCCATCTGTGCATGAACTGCATCGAGCAGTGTCCCTCCGGAGCGCTGCATTATGGACTGCCGGAACAATCGAGCAGCATCCATCAACCCCTGGACGTGAGCCGTCGCCGTCTGCTGGAAACCGCCGTCGGTTCGGTGGTGGCGCTGCCGTTGATGCGTCGGTCGGTATCCGCGGTGACCCTCGATCAGTCGGCGGTGATCCGCCCCCCCGGATCGCTCGAAGAAGAGGATTTTTCCCGCCGGTGCATCAAATGCGCCGCCTGCATGCGGGTCTGTCCCACCAATGTCCTGCAACCAGCCCTTCTCGAAGGGGGATTCGAGGGATTGTGGACGCCGATCCTCATCAACCGCATCGGCTATTGCGAACACCATTGCGTCCTCTGTGGTCTGGTCTGTCCCACGGGGGCCATCCGTCCGCTGTCGATCAACGAAAAACTCGGTCGTCCCCCCTTCGACGCTCCCATCCGTCTCGGCACTGCCTTCTTCGACCAGGGTCGTTGCCTCCCCTGGTCCATGGAGGTCCCCTGCATCGTCTGCGAGGAGGTCTGCCCGACCTCCCCAAAGGCCATCGGCACCCGCCAAGTCACCATGACCCATCGCGATGGGACGTCGATCACCCTCAAACAACCTTTCCTGACCCCCGACCTGTGTATCGGTTGCGGCATCTGCGAAAACAAATGTCCCGTCTCGGGATTGGCCGCGGTTCGCGTCTCCTCGGTGGGTGAAAGCCGCTCCAAAACCAACCGCATGCTTTTGAAATCCACCCGGCCAACCGCCGCCCCTTCGTGATTTTCCCCCCGCGACCAAATTATTGCTCCAAGACCCCTTGCCAAACCATCCGCCAATGGCCATATCCAAGGGGTAACGTAAGTTCTTTCCAGATGTTGGACCACTTGACAAGGGATTGACGGCCATCATGAGCGATGTCGAACATAAAGAAACCCATGCGTTTCAAACCGAGGTGACGCAACTGCTCCACCTGATGATTCATTCGTTGTACAGCAACAAGGAGATTTTTCTCAGGGAGTTGATTTCCAACGCCTCGGACGCACTCGACAAACTGCGGTTTCAGGCGTTGTCCAACGCCCCCCTGTATGAAAACGATGCCAATCTGGACATCCGCATCACCTTCGACAAGGATGCCAAAACCGTCACCATCACCGACAACGGCATCGGTATGGACAAGGACGAGGTGATCGCCAACATTGGCACCATCGCCCGTTCCGGAACCCGTGAATTCTTGAAATCATTGACCGGCGACCAGGCCAAGGATGCCCATCTGATCGGGCAGTTCGGGGTTGGTTTTTATTCATCCTTCATCGTCGCCCGCTCCGTCACCCTGACGACCCGCAAGGCGGGTCTGGCGCGGGATCAGGGCGTCCGTTGGGAATCGGCTGGGGATGGCCAATATACCGTCGAATCGGTGGACAAGGAACAACGGGGAACCGAAATCGTCCTCCACCTGGCCGACGACCATGGGGACTTTCTCGATGATTGGCGGCTGCGCTCGATCATTCGCAAGTTTTCCGATCATGTCTCCTGGCCCATCCTCATGATCAAACCCGATTATTCCAAGAGCGACGAGGACAAGGAGAAGGAGAAGGAAAAGGAGGAAAAAGCCCCCGAATGGGAGACGGTCAACAAGGCTTCCGCCCTGTGGACCCGGAGCAAGAGCGACATCAAGGACGAGGAATATACCGAGTTCTACAAACACATCTCCCATGACTTCGAGGAACCCCTGACTCACCTTCATGTCCGTCTGGAGGGCAAACAGGAATATACCCTTCTCCTGTTCGTGCCCAAGCGGGCCCCGTTCGATCTGTGGGATCGGGACGGCAAGCATGGGGTCAAACTGTACGTTCGCCGCGTCTTCATCATGGAAGGGGCCAAGGAATTGATGCCCCGTTATCTCCGGTTCATCCGCGGCATCATCGATTCTTCCGACCTGCCCCTCAATATTTCCCGCGAAATCCTGCAACACAATCCCCTCGTCGAGGCCATCCGCAAGGGGACCGTCGGCAAGGTGTTCGGCCTTTTCGAGGAACTGGCCGAAAAGGAACCCGACAAGTTCAAGCAACTCTGGAAAACTTTCGGCCTTGTTCTCAAGGAGGGAGTCATCGAGGACTACGCCAACAAGGACAAGCTCGCCAAACTGCTTCGGTTTGCCTCGACCCATGGCGATACCGACGAACAATCGGTATCCCTCGCCGATTATCTTGGGCGGATGAAGCCCGATCAGGAAAAGATCTACTACGTCACCGCGGAAAGTTTCGCCGCCGCCAAGAACAGTCCCCACCTGGAAATTTTCCGCAAGAAGGGGATCGAGGTGTTGTTGTTGAGCGATCGGGTCGATGAATGGCTGGTGAACCATCTGACCGAATTCGAGGGAAAAAGCCTGCAATCGGTCGCCAAGGGGGGATTGGACCTGGGCAAGCTGGAAAACGAGGACGAGAAAAAAGAACTGGAGAAAAAGGAGGGAGACTACAAGGATCTTCTGGAACGGGTGAAAAAATGCCTCGGAGAGACCGTCAAGGAGGTCCGCCTGACCCATCGCCTGACCGATTCACCCGCCTGCCTCGTGAGCGAGGAACACGACATGAGCGCCACCATGGCGCGAATTCTCAAGGAGGCGGGGCAGACGGTTCCGACCGCGAGTCGCATTCTGGAACTCAATCCCGGTCATCCCCTGGTGAACCGTCTGAAAAACGAGGCCAACGAAGAGCGCTTCAACGATCTGGGCCGCATTCTCCACGATCAGGCCATCCTGAGCGAAGGGGGCCAGCTCGATGATCCACCCGGCTTTATCCGCAAGCTCAACAAGCTCCTTCTGGAAATGGTTTCGTAGTCCATTCGCATCGGCACGACCGGCCTGGGGGGGGATGGGTTCCCTTCCCAGGCTGTATATTTTACTTGAAGTGGATTGCCCTCCGGGTTTCATCCGTTCGGGAAATTCCATAAATGGTCCAAAACATCGGCGAACCGACCTGCCGGGGAGACGTTCTGGCGAAACGCTTCCTGGACCAGGGGGGCAATCTCGTTCATGGGAAAAATGGTTCGAGTTTGCCCACCCAGATAGGGCAAGGGCATCATGACAGCGTCGGGATGGAACTCGGCGAGCAGTTCCTTCTCATCTTCAAGGCCGTTCATTCCGCCCATGAAGACAGCCAGGCCGATCTTGTTTTCACGGATCATGGTTTGGCGAAAGTGGGTCAAACTGGCTTCGAGATTGATTTGGGCAAAGGGGTTGTTCTCATCCCGCACAACCCGGTCAACCAAATGGAGGGACGCGAAGTGTTTTTTGATTTCGGGGGAGAATTTTGCCTCGAAATGGCGGGAAAGGTAAAGTTTAATGTGGGACATTCGATCCATTTTATCGCCCCACTGGGCGATAAAATGGGTGATGGAAGGATGTCCGCCGTAGATCAGGGGAATTTCTCGGATGGAGGTTTCCTGGGCCAAGGCCAACACGGCGTCACGCATTGCCTGGGGGTCGGTGTCGGAGTAATACGGGGGGCGTTCGGGGTCGGGAAGACTGGCCGAGAGAAAAACAGCTTTGGAGTTCATGAAGTACCTCGCAACCATCGATCCAGGGAGTTTTGTTCCACGGCCCGGACCGGCAATTCATGGTTGAGCCAGTCCAAATGGCTGCGCCATCGGGGATCCATTCCCGATCCATTGTAGAAAAGGGCTGTGTTTTCGGGAGAGAGACTGCATTTTGCCATTATCAGGAAGAGATCATGATAATTTTGGCTCTCTGGACGTCCTGTTACGACACGCAGTCGTCGGGGAGACCCTGTTTTGGCGTGGAGTCTGATTTCGTTGGGCAGCGTTTCGGGGGTGAGGTTCCATTTTCGTGCCCGGTCCCGGCAATAGCCATACAGCTTGAGAAAGCGCAGACCAACTCCCTGGGCCCGCATCTCTTCCACCGCATCGGCCAAGGTTGCTACCAGGAGTGGGTCGAGGCGATGCTCCCTGGGAGTATGGCCGGGAGTGGCGATTCGTTGGGAAGGCGTCAGGTCAATGCTTTTCATGAAACTATTGTCTTGATTGGGCGACTCGTCCACTTCGGGCCAACGCAAACGCAAGATGCCGATGCCGTGCTCCTTGGCCTGCTGCAACTCTTTTTGTACCCATTCGCTTTGCCCGAGGTTGGGGGAATCCAGCAGAAGCAGCAGATCCGAATCCATGAGTTGGTGCATCAGTTGGATTTGAAACGGGGTGCTGGGAACCACTTCGGCGGTGTCGAGAAAAACATCATACCCCCGCCGGTTGAGGGCGTCGAAAAGTTGTTCGGCGATGGCGGCGGAATCGTCCCGCTTGTAGCTGAGGAAAACCTTCCGCTTGTCTCGCAGCAGGGAGAAGGTTTCCAACAGTCCGTTGACCAGCCTTTGCCGCCAATTGGATTCATCCTGGAAGACGCATTGATAATCCTGGCATTCCTTGGGCAGTTCGGCCTGGATGATCTGGAGGTCATTGCGGCTGACCACGGGAAAGAGCGGCAATCCCAGTCGCATGACCGTTTGCAGAAGATCCTGGTCGGGGCGGGAGGAGTGGCCACCGTAGACCACCGCCAGCAACAGAATGGGGGCGGCGGTTTGCCGGCATTGTTCCAAGTGGTTAGCAAACTCTTGTGGAAGCCAGAGACGCATCCAGGTTTCAGGATTGTTTATCCCCAGGGATCTGCCTTTCCGAAGAAAGGACTTCCAGATTTCCGTTCTCCAGGAGTCCGCGGCGCCAAGGAAGAGCACATTGTATGCGTGACGCGAGGGACTCATCTTGAGATTTCCTTGAAGACGGGAATGTGGGGCCATGAACGATGGGTTTGCCGTCCATTCATCCTTCACACCTAAAACAATTCGATGCTATCCTCGGATTGGGTCGGTTCGCCGAACATGTCCACGTTTTCCCCCAGGACCTCGCCATGGATGCGACGTTCGCTGTCCATGGTGTACATGTCGGCCAGATCCTTGAATTCCTTGGCGAGTTCCTGAAGGTTTCCTTCGAGTCCCGCCATGATTTCGGGACCTGCGACTTTGGTGTTGATGGTTTCCAGTTGATCGAGGATCTTCGTGAATTTTTTCTCGATGGAATTGTGAAATGTCATCTCCGCCGACAACAGCATGATCTGAATGACGATGGTGCGGAATTCGGCCAGATTTTCGGTCATCATCGAGCGGATGTCGGTGTTGGTGGACTCGATTTGTTGCAGGATCAGGGGGAGGCGGCGCAGCAGGCTGTTGGTCCGCATGATCCTGGGCGCGGTCTTCTCCGAGAAGAACATGGTGATTTCTTGGAGTTTGTCAACGGATTTCAGGAGTTGGGCGATCCGTTCCTTTCCTTCGACCTTGATCATTCGCGAAATGTCGGCGACCGATTTTGCCAGGTTTTCCAGTCGGCCATTGCGGCTCGTATCGAGTCCCATGACCAGGTGTTCCAGCCGTTCGCTGGTCATGGTCAGCATGTCCAGGGCGCGTTTGGCCTGGAAAATGGCATTTTCCGCCCGGGAAAGAGTTTTGAGGACATCGTTGGAAAGATTTTCGTCGAACACCCCGAGACGCAGCAGCATATGCAGGTGATAACCGATTTCGGCACAATCGCGGCGCACCTCCATGCTGAGCCCCTGGGCCCCGGTGATGCAATGTTTCTGTCCTTCGGCGATGTCGGAAATCCGTGTCAGTTGGTCGTGCATGGACCCCACGGCGTGGATCAGGTCGGCGATGATCGAGCGCAATTGTTCGCTGCCGATCCGGGTGGCCAGGACGAACCAGCGCAGTCGGGTCGTGGGATCGGGATCGGTAGCCAGTCCCTTCAGTTTTTCCTCGGCCCCTTTCAGGGCGACGACGACATGGCTGATCCGTTGCGACGAAATATCGTCATATTGCATCGCCTGGACCATCTCGAAAATAATTTCGTTGACCCCTTCGGTCTGACTGTCGATCGAAGAACAGTCGCCATCAAGCCTTTTGACCGCGGTGCTCATCCGTTTGAGGCTGGAAGAGGTGTTTTTCTTGAGGACTTCAAGGCTGTACCGCGAGGAGTCGAGGTCGGCGACGATGCGACGTGTCAGATGGTTCATGATGTCGCTGGCCTCCTGGGAGGAAGAGGCAACCTCGCCGATCAGGGGACGCATCTGCCGCATCAGGCTGTCGATGATGGCTCCGAGGGTTTGCCGTTCCAGTTCGTCCCGTCCTTGTCCGCGCACCTGGTCCACCATCAACGGCAGATGGGCATCCTGCTCCAGGCGCAGACCCCAGTCGGTGATCTGTTCCATGTCCCGGGTGAAGACCTCCTTGTCCTTGACCAACACCTCGATGGAGTCGAAAACACCGGTGATTTCACGATAGATTTGCCGCAAACTGAGCCTGAGATCGGTCAGGCCCATTTCGCTCTCGCGAACACCGATTCGTTCCCGTATGGTAATGGCGCGGCTGGCGCTCGATGCAAAACTGGCGGAAAAATCGCCCATGTGCTCGGCAATGTTCATGAAGCCGGCCTTGGTGTTGTTGGGAACATCCTCCAAAACGCGGATATGTTGTTGCAGAAGAGGCAGGATTTCCTCGATCGGTTGCGAAAGAGACATCAAATTCTCCAAGAAAAGGACGTGTCATGGTATCACGAACGTAAATGCCATCCGCTGATGTGATGCATTTGTCCATCCTACCCTGTCACAAGACCGGGGTAAAGACTGGCAAACCATTTCCGAGGCCGTTATCCTGACGGTCTTCGGTCCGCCAATACCCTATCGAAAGATTGAAACATGAATTTGAAAGTGATTGACAGTACCAGCCACGGGGCGCCAAAGGATTCCCTGGAGATTGGCACCGAGGAGATCGCCGCCGATCAACTGCTGCGGTTTATCGATCGCATCGAACGCCTGGAAGAGGAAAAGGCGGAAGTGGCCACCCAGGTCCGCGATGTCTACGCCGAGGCCAAATCCCAGGGGTTCGATCCCAAGATCATGCGTCTCATCGTCCGCCTGCGCAAACGTGATCCCAACGACATCGAAGAAGAGGAAACCATCCTGCATCTCTACAAACAGGCCCTGGGCATGGCGTGACCCCCCAACCCGTTTGAAGGGGCGGGGGGCGAAACGCGATCGGTTCCTTAAGCTGGCGCGATTGATGCAAGAATCCTGTTCGTCAATCAATCATTCTTGACGGGAGGACGTCCCATGGGATCATTGTCGATCGTCGCCAATCAACGGGAATACAAAATCCGTGACCTGGACGAAGGGCAAACCCTCGTCACCGGAATCGCCAGCTTCAGAAACGCCCTGACCCTGTATGAGCGTTTGACCGCCCTTCAGGACAGTGCCGCGCGTACACAAGGCCATTCCCGGGATCGGGTGCGCCGGGACCGGTGAACTGCCAATGGCCGTGGCAATCAGGAAGAAAGTATTGAAATGAATGGAGTTCGACAGCTTCCCGGCCCCAAGGAAACCCGTGAAAAAAAATTCATGTTCCAGTCGAAGGAAATCCTTGTCAACCTTTCCATGATTGACTTATACGTAAGCCAGATAATGATGGGTCGTTCGGTCTGGCCGTGGGCGCCGGACTGAGCGTGTCTTTGGCTTTCGCAATGTACCAAAGGAAAACAACCATGAACTACGCGAGCGCTTTCAGCACGGCCCGTTCGTTGTCCCGCCGTGGCATGATCGATGCCAATGAGGGTCACGGTGATGACGACGAGCCTTCGGGTGATCAGGAAGACAAACCTCCCGCAGGGGGCTTGGCCGCTCTTGCCCCAAATCCACAACCGCTCTCGGGCTTTTGCCACTCCCTTCCGGGGCTTTCGCCCACCTTCCCCGAAAACGAACGCAGCCAACAATTTCGCAGTCGCCACTATCCCCATGTTTCTCCGGAACAATGGAGCGATTGGCGCTGGCAGCTCAAAAACCGGATCCGCCGTGTCAAGGATCTGCAACATCTGTTTCACCTGACCGCCGATGAAATGCAGGCCTTTCGCCGCGGGGAACCCAAACTTCCCATGGCGTTGACGCCGTATTATGCCTCGTTGATGGACCCGGAAAACGGCAACGATCCCCTGCGACGGACGCACATCCCCGTCGGTGACGAGCGCAACATATCCGAACAGGAACTGATCGATCCTCTGGGAGAGGAGGAACGGATGGTCGTTCCCGGCCTTGTCCATCGCTATCCCGATCGGGTTCTCCTCATGGCGACCCGGCAGTGCGCCACCTATTGCCGCTATTGCACCCGCTCGCGCATGGTCGGGACGCATGCCCATGAAAAAACCCAGGGTTTCAGGCAACATTGGCGGCAGGCGGTCGATCATATCGCCGGCGACGACCGGATTCGCGACGTGGTCATTTCGGGCGGTGATCCCCTGACCCTCGCCGACGAGGAACTCGGGGTGCTGTTGCAACGCCTGGCCGATATTCCCCATGTCGAAATCCTGCGGATCGGCACCAAGGTGCCGATGGTCCTGCCCATGAGAATCACCCCGGCCCTGACGGCGCTTCTGGGGCGTTTCAAATCGTTGTGGATCAACATTCATTGCACCCATCCCGATGAATTGACCCCGGAAGCATCGGTCGCCCTGGGTCGTCTGGCGGACGCTGGCCTTCCCCTGGGGGCGCAGACGGTCCTCCTCGCGGGGATCAATGACGATGCTCCAACACTCAAACGGCTGTACCACGGCCTGCTGCGTCACCGTGTCCGGCCCTACTACCTCTATCAATGCGACCCGATCCCCGGTTCGTCCCATTTCCGGACCCCGGTGGCCAAGGGATTGGAGATCATCCGTCAATTGCGCGGTTTCACTTCGGGGTTGGCGGTGCCCCATTATGTCATCGATGCCCCGGACAATGGCGGCAAGATTCCCGTTCTTCCGGGAATGCCGTTGCAACACGAGAATGGCGATCTGCTGTTGACCAACTATCAGGGCCGGACCTGCCGCTATCCCGATGGGGTGGCGGGTGATCCCTCCTGACTCCCAAAGGATGGCCTTCATGCGTGTCGGTTTTGTCTATGATTTGCGCGACGACTACCTCCGGGAAGGGTTCAGCCCGGAGGAGGTCGTCGAGTTCGACACCCGGGAGACTCTGGATCATATCGAAGGGGCGTTGCTCCGGTTGGGGTACACGGTCGAAAGGGTTGGCAGAGGTCGCGAGCTGGCGCGACGTCTGGCCGATGGGGCGCGATGGGATCTGGTTTTTTCCATCGCCGAGGGGGTGCGCGGGCGCAGTCGCGAGGCCCAGGTACCGGCGGTTCTGGAAATGTTCGATCAGCCGTATCTGTTTTCCGATCCCCTGACCATGGCCCTGACCCTGGACAAGGCCATGGCCAAACGGGTCATCCACTCCTCGGGCATTCCCACCCCTCCGTGGCGCGTGGTCTCCTCGCTCGATGACCTCCCTGCCATCGATTTGCCCTTTCCCTTGTTCGTCAAACCCCTCTCCGAGGGGACGGGCAAGGGGTGCGACCTGGAATCCCTGGTTCGCGACCGGGAATCCCTGCCACGCATCGTTGCCGCAAAGCTGGAACGCTTTCGTCAGCCGGTGTTGGTGGAAACGTTTCTTTCCGGTCGCGAATTCACCGTGGGGTTGATCGGCAACGGTCCCAGGCCCGAACCCTTGGGGGTGATGGAAATCCTCCTGAACGATCAGGCCGATGCCGAGGTCTACACCATGACCAACAAGGAATTGAGCGAGGATCGGGTTTCCTACCGCCTGGTGACGGGTTTCCTGGGTGACCGGATCGTGCATTTGGGACAGGCGGCGTTTCTGGCCTTGGGGTGTCGCGATGTCGCCCGCATCGATTTTCGTTGCGATGCTGCCGGCAATCCCTGTTTCCTCGAAGCCAATCCCTTGCCCGGACTCCACCGGACCCATTCCGATCTGCCGATCATCGCCGGTCTGGCCGGGGTGACCTACGATGACCTCATGGGCAGGATCCTTGCGGCGGGACGGCAACGTCTATGACCGGGAGTGGTGGTTTTTCTTCTTGTCCAAGGAACCGTGTCGTCGCCGTTGTTCATGGTGCCTGGGGCGACAGTCCGGACGAGGAGGATACCCGATTGCAGGCGCGTCAGGTGGCGGACAGTGTGACCCGCCTTGGTTTCGATGCCCCGATTCTTGCCTTGGGTCCCGAGTTGCGCGAAATCGATCTTCTGCGTCGCTGGCACCCCGGGGTCATCTTCAATCTGGTCGAGGGATTGGGTGGCGTGGGGCGTCGCGCCCATGAGGCCGCCTTCGTCCTGGAGCGACTTGGCGTTCCTGTCACCGGGGTTTCCGGAGCGGTTCAGGAGGTGGTCAATTCCAAGTGCGCCTGCAAGCAGGCCCTGGAAGCGGCGGGGTTGCCGACGCCCTCATGGACCCTGACCGGAGAGGGGTTGGCGGGCGATGACCTTTGGATCGTGAAACCGATCTGGGAACATGGTTCCCTGGGCATGAGCGAAAATTCGGTCATGCCGGCATCGCAGGTCGCCCAGGCCCTCGCATGGCAGTCGGCCCATGCCGCGCATGCGTGTTTTGCCGAACGTTATGTGGCGGGCCGTGAGTTCAATCTTTCGATTGTTCAAGGGCCTTCCGGGGGAGAGGTGTTTCCGGCGGTCGAAATGTTGTTCGAGGGCTATCCCGACGACGGAATCCGGATCGTCGATTATGCCGCCAAGTGGGATGCGTCCAGCTTTGGATTCAACCATACCCCACGCCGTTTCGAGTTCCCCGAGGAGGATCGGCCACTCCTGGATGAACTGCGACGCATATCGCTTGAGGTTTGGCGTTTTTTTGACATGACGGGTTATGTCCGGGTCGATTTCCGGGTCGATGCGCACCGAAAACCCTGGATTCTGGAGGTCAACGCCAATCCGTGCATCGCTTCGGACGCCGGTTTTGTGATTACGGTCCTTCGTTCAGGACTGGGTTATGATCAATTGATCGAGCGTTTGCTTCATGCGGCCCAGGCCGCTTCCCGGATTCAGAAGTGTTGAAGAGGTGCTTCATGGCTGCCAACATTCAACTCACCCCGGAACTTGAATTTTTCGCACGCGACTGCGTGGAACGTGGACGGTTCAACAACCTCGGCGATGTGGTTCGCAGTGCCCTGCGTTTGCTTCAGGAAGGGGAGGAACGGCGCACCCGGTTCAATGCCATGCTGGACGTGGTTCGGGAAGAAACGGAAAGAAATGGCGGTCACTTCCCTTGATGACGTCATGGCCGAAGCGGAACAGGATCATCGAAGAAGCGCCTCTTCCCCGATGAAACCTGCCATCCTTTCTTCCGCGGCACACAACTGACTACCGCTCGCGAAACGCCTTGTTGATCGAGGCATAAATCGGTTTGAGCATGTATTCCATCAATGTTTTCGATCCGGTATCGATGTCCGCCTGCACTGTCATTCCCGGAAGGACAGGATTTTTCCTGTCGTTGAACCCCACATAGGGTTTTTCCAGGCGCACGATCCCCTTATAAAAAGGTTCTTTTTCTTCCGGTTCCTTGAACGTCGTTGGCGAGATGGATTCCAGAATGCCATTGATCCCGCCATAACGGGCGAAATCATAGGTCGTGACCTTGACGGTCACCGATTGTCCCACGGCGACATGGCCAATATCTCGGGTACTGATCTTGGTTTCCACGCGCCGCGTCGTATCCATGGGAATGATTTCCGCGATCAACGCGCCCGGAGCGATCACCCCGCCGACCGTTTTGACCTGAAGATTGTTCACCACCCCCCAGACCGGCGAGCGAATCTCAAGACGGTTGGCGCGATCGACGAGTCTGCGGCTTTGTTCCTCGACCTGGGCCAGTTCCGTGGATACTGTCCCCAGTTCCCGCAGATTGGTCTCCCGTGATTTTTTGAGCACCTCATCCAGGTCGCCGACCGCCTCCTCCAACTCTTTTTTGGCGGTGGTCAGGTCTCCCCGAACCCGGACCCATTCCGCCTCGGTGCGTCCCAAATCTTTCTGGATGGTCAGGTAGTTCAGTTTTGAGACGACGCCTTTCTCGAATCCTTGTCGTTTCATCTCCAGTTCCTGGGAGAAATAGGTTTTCTGGACGTCGATGTTTTTTTGCTGCTCCAGAAGATTTTCGATGCGCGACCGCGACCGGGAAATACGGGTTTCGAGGACGCCCCGTTCACTCGCCAGGGCGGAACGCTGGGCCAGAAGAAGATGATTCTGGCCCAGGACAAGGGATTGGTGGTGTGGCGCGATGGGGCTGAAATCGGCCGCGGTATCGGAAAGAAAGGCGCGAATGCGAATCTCCTGGGCCTTCAACGAGGCTTTCTTGGCATTGAGTTGGTTCAGATCGGCCAGGACCGCCTCGGTATCCAGTCGAACGATGATGGCCCCTTCCTTGATGACCTGACCTTCCTGGACCAGAATCTCGCGAATGATTCCCCCCTCCAGGTGCTGTATCTGTTGCGCCGGGCTTGAAGGCATCACCTGTCCCATGGTGGAGGCGATTTCATCCATGGTGGAAAAGGAGGCCCAGACAAAAAAGGCCACGATCACCAGAGAAACGGCAAGCATCGCCGATCGAACCTGAAGGGAAAGGCCCGATTCTTCGAGAATGACCGATTGCGCCATGAATCGATGTTGTTTGTAGCCCTGTTTCAGGCGGGTAATCTCTTCCGGTTCCGGCTCCAGAAGTGATTGCAAGGATTCGGGTTCCTGCCGGGTCATCGTCAACCAATCGGGTTTTTCCTCTGTTTTTTGAACACTGCTCCCCGAATTTCCCCCGTTTGCCGGAGCGGCGACGACCGCCGGGGCCGGTGGTGGGGCCATGGGCGGGGACGATGGCGGGGGTGCGGAGGCGGACGGAACGACCGCATGGGGCGCCACGGTCACCGGAGATGGTGTCGGCGGGTTTGCCAACGCGAGGAGGACCGCAGGGTCCGCCGGGGCGATCAATGCCGGTTTGGCCGAGGGAGGGTCCGACCTTGGCGGTGAAGGTCGGGCCGGAACCAACGCGGGTTCCGGAGATCGGGATGGACTGGCCTTCGCGGAAATCGTTTTTCCCGGAGGACTGGAAGGGGATGGCGGAAGCGTCGGTCCTTCGGGGACCGGGGCCGGTTTCGCGGTCGTTTCCCTGCTGGTCACGGGCTGCATGCGGCGCGTCGTTCGCTGGCGTGTCCTGACGGCGGGGGCGGGTGGGTTGTCGCGTGGACGGGAAATCGTGACCGGCCTCCGCGCCTCCGAAGAATCCCGTGATCCGGAATCGGGCCGGTCTTCCTTTTTCGGAATGACGATCGATTTCCGCTCCGGTTCCCTGGTCAGGGGTTGTCGGTTTTCCGGGGGGGCGGAACGACCCACCTTCATGGAAAGGGTACGCGGGCGGACCGGTACCGGTTGCCGCGGCTGTTTTTCCTCGGTGGGGGCCGATTTTTTTTGTCCAAGCCGGATTGCCATCCCATGTTTGGCGTCGTTTTCCCGGTGCTCTGAATCCTGCCGGAGTCCCGATTCGACGGAGGGTGCATTTTTTTCGGATTCGGTTTTCATACCAGGTCGGAAGGAATTTTCGAGAGTACCTGTTCCGGGGTTCCGGCCAGGCGAAGATAGCCATGATCAAAGAAAAGAATTTGATCGGCCATGCGAATATGGCTGGGACGATGGGTGACGATGAACATGGTCCGTTCACCACGCAGGGAACGGGCAACCTTCATGAACGCCTGGTCCCCTTCCCAGTCGAGTGTATTGGCCGGCTCGTCGAAAAGCATGATTTTCGCCGGCTTGAGATAGGCCCGGGCCAGGGAGAGTTTTTGAATCATGCTCGATGGCAGATTGGTGGCCTTCTGGTCGCCAACCCGGGTCCAGAATTTTTGTGGCAGGGCCATGATTTCATCGTAGACCCCCGCCATCCGGCACGCCCGTTCCACATCCTCGTCCGAGGCCGTGGCATGGGAGAGCAGCAGGTTTTGTTTGATGGTTCCGTAGAAGAGGGAACAGCGTTGGGGGACATAGGCGATGGCATGGCGCAGTTCGATCAGATTCATCTGGCGAATGTCCTGACCATCGATCCGGATGCTGCCCGCCTGCGGTTGATAAAGGCCGGCGATCAGTTTGACGACGGTCGATTTTCCCGAGCCGTTGCGCCCGATGACGGCGACGATGGTCCCCGGTTTGATGTCGAACGAAACCCCCATGAGCGAAGGTTCCGATTCGGGGGTGTAGCGGATGCTGACCCGAACGAAGGAGACATACCCTTCGAACTGCTTGATCGGTTCGATGGGGGCATGTTCCTTTCGTTCCGGGACGACACTCATGAGGCTGTTGATCTGTTTGATCGACGTGCGGACCTGTTCGAGGCGGGTCATGGCGATGAAGGCGCTCTGCATCGGTCCCAACACCCGCCAGACCAGGATCATGGCAGCGACCAGCCCACCCGTGGTCATGGTCCCCTCCAGCACCTTGAACACTCCGGTGCCGATGGTGGCGACGCCGGAGCCGACGATCAACACATGGGCGAAGGTGTTGACGGTGGCGTTGATCATGGCGGTCTGAAAGTTGGTCATGGCCGATTCGGCGGCCAGGTCCCGGTATCGTTCGAGCCAGATTTTTTCGATCCCCGCATATTTGATGCCCCGGATCTTTCCCAGGGCTTCGACGGCAAACTCTTGTTTTTTCGAGGCCATCCGACGGCTTCTCGCCTCATGGTTGGTCACCAGCGGCATCATGATGGCCCACAGGGCGACAAAAAGGACCATCGTTATCATCGGAATCAGGGCCAGATTGCCGCCGAGGATGGCAATGACAATGAAGAAAACAATGGTGAATGGCATTTCAAAAAATACCATCATCAAGGGTCCGGTAAAAAATTCGCGAACGGTATCGAAATCCTTGATTCGGGACACCTGGGCGCCGATGGGCGCCCGTTCGGTAAAACTGGGGGTCAGGGAAAGAATACGCATGAAAATGGCATTGCTGACGATGGAATCAAGACGCGATCCGACATACATCAGCATCTTTGTCCGCACCTTGCGCAACACCCAGTCGAAGAAGATGACACAGGCGATCCCCAGCAACAGATTGATCAAGGTGTTGATGGAACGGCTGCCGACGACCCGGTCATAAACCGACATGACGAACAAGGGGGTCGCCACCTGAAGAATGGTGATGGCAAACGTGACCAGAAGAATCAGGGTGATGATGTCGCGAAAGCGTTCGGCAATCATCCGGAACCATCCGAGACGGACTTGTGTCGCTTCCCAGTGTTCCAGGTCCATCAATTTGAAAAAAAAGGCCCGTCCGGAAATCGAGTGGGTCGGGACCCGTTCGACGCGACGCAATTCTCCGTTGAAACAAATGATGGAATCGGCGCTTCGTTTCAAAAGCACCAGGACGCCGCCATGGTCGGGGACGAACAGGCAGGGAAGGAGACGGGGATCGAGTCTGGCCATGTTCAGCCGCCCCTCGCGGCTGATATAGGACATGTTGGCCATCATGTTGCGAAAGCCGGTCAGGTCGAGGGTTTCGGCAAAGTGCGGCAGGGATTCGGCGACATGGCGAAAGTCGCCACGATAGCCGATGGCCATGAGCAGGGGGACGATGCAGGCGCCAAAATCGGACATCTGCCCGAATTCGGCCAACAATCCACCCACTCCATCCTTGGGTTTAAGATTTCGGGCAATGGCTTCGAGTTCCGTGTCCCGGTTTTGTGGCATCCCTGTCATGAAGAAACTCCCGTCACCGGTGATTTTTCACCGATTGCAACCGTGGCCACGGCGGCGGGTTTGGGCGGCGGTGGAGGTTTCGGGATCAGCGTTCCATTTTTCAAAAGAAAGGATCGGTGCGCCAGATTCAACAACGACGGCCTGGCGCTGATCAAAATGATGGTTGCCTTGTTTTTCATTCCCAGGAGGACATTTTTCAGGTTTTCATCGCCGCGGCCATCGATGCCGGTATTGGCCTCGTCGAACAGGACCACCTTGGGATGGGTCACCAGGGATCGGGCAAGGGTGATCCGTTGTTTGATCCCCCGGGGAATCGATTCGTCGGCGCCATCGTCGATGACGGTTTCGAAGCCCTTGGGCAGCTTGGCGACGAATTCTTCCAGTTCCAGCAGTTTGGCGGTCCGGATCGCCTCATCGAGAAATTGATTGCGGAACATGTGGATGTTTTCGAGGATGGTTCCCCGGAACAGCATTCCCACCTGCGGCAGATAGGACACCTTGTCCATCAGGCTTCGGGTGTTGTGGGTTTCCAGGTCATGGCCGTCGATCAGGACCCGCCCGGAGGTGGGTTTCAGGGCGCCCATCATCAGCCACAAAAGGATTGTTTTGCCACTGCCGTTGTCTCCCGAAATGCCGATGATTTCTCCCGGAGCGACATCAAGGTTCAAGTTGTGCAGCAGCGGTGGTTTGTCCGGGGAAAAGCCGAAGGAGACCCCTTCCAGGGTCAGGCGACCTTCGATGTTGGGGATGGATGGTTTGTCGGCGCTGTGGTCGGCGGGGAGTTCGAAAATTTTTGCGACCCGTCCCTTGGCCAGGCGGATGGTCTGAAAACGGGTCCAGATTCCGACCGCTTTCTGCAACGGTTGCAGCGCCCGTCCCGAGAGCATGGTGCAGGCGGCCAGACCGCCAATCGTCAGTTCCTGAGAGACCACCATGATCGCGCCGAAGGCGACGACTCCGACCATGGAGACCTGGGCGAAGAACGATCCGATATTCTGCGAGTCTGCCCCCTGGATGCCGACATCTTCCGCCCCCTTGGCGCAGGCCTCGCTCAGGCGTTCGTAACGCCTGAGCATCATCGCTTCCATGGCCATGGATTTGATGGCATGGATCCCCCCCAGGGTTTCGATGATGAAGTTGATCCGCCGGTCATCCGATTCGATGCGGGCCCCGACCAGTTTGTGCAATTGTTCGCCGATCAACCAGACAAAGAGGACAAACAGGAGAAAGACGACCACCGGCACCAGGACCAATCCTCCGGCCAGGTGGTAGATGAGGGCAAGATAGATGGCGACGAAGGGAAGGTCAAGAATGACCGTGACCGCCTGACCCGCATAGAAATCCTTGAGAATATTCAGAGCGTTGAGCCGTTCCAGATGAACACCGGCGCCATCCCGTTCGAACGCCGCCAGATTGGTCGTCAGGAAGCGTTCCATGGCGCTGCATGCCGCCAGATGTTCGAAGCGCGCCCCGAGCCACGCGCCGATATAGGACCGCCCCATGCGCAGAATGCCCTCGAAGATCAGGGCGATGCTGACCCCGAGAATCAAAAGGCCCAGGGTGCTCAGCGCCTGAAATTGCAGGATCCGGTCGTAGATCTGCAACAGGGTGAGCGGCAGGGCGAGACCCAACAGATTGATCATGAAGGAGACCAGAAACAGGTCTCCCAGGACGGTGGACACCATCGAAAACGGCGTCAACCGTGCCGGCCATCCTTCGTTGGAGAAAAATCGGTCCTTGCCACTCATGACGGTTGATCAAGATCCCTGTGTGCGTCCCCGGACGTTCCAGGCGTCATGAAACGATCGATTTTCACCCGCCGCGCCCTTTCTTCCCTCTGTTTCATCGTCATGCAAAGGTTCCTCTCCCACGGTTTACATGTGAATACAGATTAACATGAATGCAGCGCCGACGCATGGAAGTTCAAGACGTTGGCAAACCGATTTCCAAGGGCCGTCCCGCGTCCGGTCCGACGGCGAGACCGTTAATTCAATTAATTCGACTTACACGGCATGGTTGTTGCTTGTATTAATTGTAACCATGGAGGTCCGGAAACGGCACTCCAGCGCTTCGACCTGGGACTTGTGATCAAAACGTGAAAAAGGGTATTGAACTGTTTCGGATTTCCATCCCCATCGCTTTAGGATTGGTATGGATTCCCCTGTCCGAACTCCAGGCGCAGACGCTGGAGGATGCGGTCGGATCGGCCATGGCGGGCAATCCGAGGATTCTGGCTGCGGTGAACGATCATTTGGCATGGGGCCAACGGATCGACCAGGCGTTTTCGGGATTTTTGCCGCGGGTGGATGTCAATGCTGGCACAGGCCGGGAATGGACCTCCAGTCCCACGACCCGGGCCATCGAGGGGGGGTATGCCCTGGATCGGGGGGAACTGGGGGTATCGGTCCGCCAAAGCCTGTTCGAAGGATTCAATACCGTCCATTCCCTGAAACAGGCCAAGGCCAAAACCCGGTCGGCGGAGGCGGGTTTGCAGGAAACCACCCTTGCGGTTGTTCTGGAAGCGATCGAGGTGTATCTGGAAACCCTCAAGCAGGGCGAACTGCTCAAGGTGAATGAAGAGGCAGTGGCCACGCATGAGCAGATTGTCGCCAAAATGGAGGAACTCAAGGACATTGGCGTCGGCACCGACATCGAGACCAATCAATCCCGCAGTCGTCTGGTCATGGCCCGTTCCGAACAAGAAGGGACGGTGCGGAAACTGAAAGAAGCCGAAGCCCGTTTCCAGGAGGTGATCGGGCGTCCCCCGGAAAACCTGACCCTTCCCATGGTTGGCTTGTCGCTTCTGCCCAAGAGCCTTGATGAAGCCAACCGGTTGGCACTGGCCCACGCACCGGCCCTTCAGGGGTCGGAGGCGAATCTGGATGCGGCGGTGGCGGAAAAAAAGATGGCGGTTTCCAACCTTTTGCCCAGGCTCAATCTGGAAATGGACCTGGGCAACAATGCCAATGTTTCCGGGACCCGCAGTTACACCAAGAGCGCCTCGGCCATGCTGCAATTGCAGTACAATCTGTTTCAAGGGGGCAACGATTGGGCGCGCCACCGGGAAACGACCCGGCGGGTCGATCAATCCCAGGAGGAATTGGAACAGGAACGGCGACGGATCATCAAGGATGTGGCTGCCTCCTGGCACGAAGTGATGAATGCGGTCCGGCAGGTGCCGTTGATGGAAAAGAATCTTCTGGTTCAGGAGCGGGTCGCCCTGGGGTATCAGGAAGAGGAGGCCCTGGGAACGCGGTCGCATCTGGATGCCCTCAACGCCTTGAACGATGTCTTCATTGCCCGGCGCTCCCTGATCGAGGAACGATACAAACAGGTTTTGTCGGCATGCAAACTGTTTTCCAACATGGGGCTTCTGACCGAGGTCATCCACCGGTTTTCCCAGGAGTTGCCTGCCGTTGCCACAAGCCGGTCGATGAACATGGCTACCATGGTCGCCCAGGTCCGGGAAAAACAGGGACAACCGCTGCCCTGGACAACCCCATGGACCAGCGATGAAGATTCAACGATCCCTTCCTGGAACGGACAGGCCGAGAATGCCCTCATCGACTACGTTGGTCAGATCGAAAAGAATGAAAACCCGATAGTGCTTCCGTTTTCGATTCAGGTGGGTGGCGTCATGGAGGAGTCTTCCAGCGACCCCCTGGTGGAGCGGTTGACTGGACTTGGATATGAGGTATTCGTTCAGGAATCGCGGGATTCCCAGGGACGGATCTGGCATCTGGTCTGGGCGGGAAGTTATTCCAGCCGCCAGGAAGCGGCAGCGGCCTTGAAGAAACTCCAGGAAAAAGAATCGATCCCCGCCTTCGTGACCGCGACCGCCATTCCCCCTTCGGGGACCCATCTGTCCCTGACGCGCATCACGCCGGAACGGGAATCGCGGGCAACCGATACGATGGAAGAGGCCGTCTTTCTTGGGATGATCCAGGATTCCGCCCTTGGGACATCTGGCGCTTCGGACCGGCATTCCAGGAACGGTCTTCCCCGTGAACCGGGCAGGTGATCGAAACCCCATCACCCTCGGTCGGGCAGTTCCTGGCGGCAGACGCGATTTCTCCCTTCCTGTTTGGCCCGGTACAATTGTTCGTCCGCCTCCTTGAGGATCGATTGAACGGTGGTGGCTGGGGGGGACGAACCAATTCCCATGGAAACGGTCAATCCGGGCAAAACAGTCCCATCGGGCATGCGAATGGTGCGGTTCATGATGGAACGACGCATCCGTTCGGCGACCTTGGCGGCGTCGGCAGGGCTGGTTTCGGGAAGGATCACGGCGAATTCCTCTCCGCCATAGCGGGCAGCAAAATCGCCGGGGCGGATGGTTTCGGTCATGACCGCGGCCAAGGCGATCAAGGCGCGGTCGCCAGCCAGATGTCCCTGGGTATCGTTGTATCTCTTGAAATGATCCGCGTCGATGATTACCATCGAAATCGGTGTGCCATCGACCTGGCAGCGGGAAAGAAGGCGTTGAAAGGCCTCATCGAAGGAGCGGCGGTTGTAGACCCCGGTCAAACCATCGACGCGGGCGATTCCTTCCAACTCTTCGATCTGCCTGTTCTGGAGAATGGTTTTCCGATTGCCCGAGACGATCCAGCCCGAAATGATCCGCAGCAGGTTTCTGGCGATCCGGGTGGCCTGATTGATCAAATGCCACAGCGTTTCCTGACTGATGGCGATCACCTGACATGGAGCGCCACCCAGAACCCAGGCCGAGGTCAGGGTCGAACCGATCAGGGAGAGTTCCCCGACCGTTTCACCGGGACCGACGACACGGATCGCGGGACTTTCCGGTGTTTCCAGATGAATGGTCAGTGTTCCCATGACCAGGAAGTAGACCGTTTCATTTTTCGTCCCTGCCTGGAGCAATACCTCTCCCGTATCGACGGCCCTCATGGGACAGTCGGAAAGTGTCTGCAACAACAGGTCGGGATGCACATCCCTGAAAAGGACGGATTGTTCGATGGCCTTTCGCAGCATGGTCTTCTCCGACAATCGGCAAGGATCCCAATCGTCCGATGGTATCCGCAACCCCATTGAAAAACCATGTTTCATCTTTTCTTTCGAAGATACTGGATCGGAACGATGACCGGGTCATCGATCCACTGTAGGACTGAGAGCGATAGGATATGATCAACGCCGTGACAGTATTGAAGGATTTAAAGGCGCTTCTGCCCGGGCTGGAGGATGACATCCGTATCCGGCTGGAAGAGACGCCCGGGGAGCAGGCGCGGCTTGAGGGGGAATACCGGGAGGCCCTGGAGGGAGGGCGCACCGGGGCGGCGTGGGAGGCGTGGCGGGACGAGCGGGTGACGCAGGCTGCCGTGGCCTGGGTTCTGGCAGGAGTGTTCGTGCGCTTTCTGGAGGACAACAGGCTCATCGAGCAGCCTTGGCTCTCTGGACCGGGCAAGCGGCGGCTGTTTGCCCAGGACCGGCATACCCTCTACTTCCGCAGCCATCCCAGCCACGGCGACCGGGATTATCTGCTCCACGTTTTTGGCGAGGTGGCAAACGATCCGGCGATGGCGGCGCTGTTCGACCGGCGGTTCAACCCGTTGTGGCGGTTGATGCCCAGCGGCGACGGGGCGGCGGGACTGCTTCGATTCTGGCAGGGGAGCGACCCGGCCACAGGGGCGTTGAACCATGATTTTACCGACCCGGAGTGGAACACCCGTTTTCTTGGCGACCTGTACCAGGACCTTTCCGAGGAGGTACGCAAACGATACGCACTGTTGCAAACGCCTGAATTTGTTGAGTCCTTCATTCTCGACCGGACCTTGACGCCAGCGATTCGGGAGTTTGGTTTCGCGACGGTGCGACTGATCGATCCCACCTGTGGCTCGGGGCACTTTCTGCTGGGGGCGTTTCACCGGCTGTTTGCCCTGTGGCAGAAGAAGGAACCGGAGACCAACGCCTGTGTTCTGGCCCAGAAGGCGCTGGATGGTGTGTGGGGGGTGGATCTCAATCCCCATGCGGTAGCCATCGCCCGCTTCCGTCTGCTGGTGGCCGCCCTCAAGGGGTGCGGCATCACCCGCATGGCCGATGCGCCGGGGTTTGTCCTCCATCTGGCGGTGGGAGATTCGCTGCTTTTGGGAAGGCGCTTTCGTCAGAGCGACAATATCCAGCCCACGTTGGATCCTGATGGCGATGCGCTTACCAAGGCGTTGAATACCGAGGACAAAGAAGCGCTATGGGAAATCCTGGGCCAACAATATCATGCGGTGGTGGGCAATCCGCCCTACATCACCCCCAAGGACAAGGCCCTCAATCAGGCCTATCGGGACCGCTACGTCAGTTGCCATAAGAAGTATTCCCTCGGGGTGCCGTTCACCGAGCGGTTTTTCGATCTGGCGATCCAGGGTCGGGAGGGCCAGCCCGCCGGGTTCGTGGGGCTGATCACCGCCAACTCATTCATGAAAAGAGAGTTTGGCAAAAAGCTGATCGAGTCCATGTGGGTGGGCAGGGACTTCCATAAATCTCTTTTCGGAAGTGTGGATTTCGATACCATCATTGATACCAGTGGGGCCTATATTCCTGGCCATGGCACGCCCACGGTGATCCTGTTCGGGCGGCATCGGGATCCGGCCCTTCCGGTGGTGCGCACGGTGCAGGGCATCCGGGGGGAGCCGTCGATCCCGGTGAATGCCGCCCAGGGCCAGGTCTGGTCCGCCATCGTGGCCATGATCGACCAGCCCGGCTCCGGGAATGAGTTGATCAGTGTGGTGGATACGCCTCGGACAACGTTTGAAACCCACCCGTGGAGTCTGGGGGGCGGCGGGGCTTCGGAGTTGAAAGAGCACATTGAAGAGGCAAAAAAAACGGACCTTGGCGCCATTTCGGAGAGCATAGGAATAACATCCTTCACCTTGGAAGATGACATTTTCATTTTACCGGCCAAAGCAGCCCGTCGGCATGGCATCCCGGAAAATCTTCAGCGTCCGATGATGTTGGGAGACTTGATGCGCGATTGGACGGTCAGTGACCTGGATGTGGCCGTTTTCCCGTATCAAGAGGATTTTTCACCGATCCAGGATGACCCTTCAAACCCCGCGCTCAGGTATCTTTGGCTGGCCCGTACTTCCCTGGCAAGCAATAAGATGTTTGGAGGAAAGGCCAAGGTTGAATGCGGTTTGCATTGGTATGAGTTTGGTCGGTTAACTCACGCCAAACTCCGCACTCCCCTTTCCATCGCCTTTGCCGAGGTGGCCACCCACAATCATTTCGTGCTGGACCGGGGTGGCAAGGTGTTCAAGCAGACGGCCCCGGTGATCAAGCTGAAGCCCACGGCCACGGAAGCGGACCATCTGGCCCTGCTGGGGTTGCTCAATAGTTCCACAGGACTGTTTTGGCTGCGGCAAGTTTGCTTCCCGAAAGGTGGATTTGCAGCAGGAAAGTGGGAAGAAAGATACGCATTCAATGCGTCAAATGTGGCAGGATTCCCAATTCCAGACGAAACACCTCAGTCTCTCGCCACCCGTATAGACCAACTGGCTCAGGAGCGGCAAGCCCACCTGCCCGCGCAACTGGCCGGGCAATTTCCCATGACCCGGAAGGCGTTGGATGGCTATCGGGCCGAGGCCGAAACCCTGCTGGGCCGCATGATCGCCTTGCAGGAGGAATTGGATTGGCAGTGCTATCGCCTTTACGGCATTCTCGACGACGACCTGACCCATCCGGGCGAACCGCCGGAAGTATCCCTGGGGGAACGTCCTTTCGAAATGATTATGGCGCGCAAGATGGCCGCCGGAGAGATGGAATCCACCTGGTTTACCCGCCACGGTTCCACCCCCATCACCGAGATTCCCGGCCACTGGCCCGCCGACTACCGCGCCACGGTGGAAAAACGGCTGGCGGCCATCGAGAAGAAGCACAATATCCGCCTGATCGAGCAGCCGGAGTACAAGCGGCGCTGGAATCTGGAGTCCTGGGAGGAGCAGGAACAGCGCGCCCTCAAGGGGTGGCTCCTGGACCGCATCGAGGCCATGCCCCAGTGGCGGAGCGAAACTTGTGAACTTACCACCTGTGCCCGTATTGCCGACAAACTCTATCACGATGGCGCGTTTTTCCATGTCGCCACCTTCTACCGGGGCCGCGGCGATTTCGATTTGACCCGAATGGTCATCGAACTGGTGCTGGACGAGGCGGTGCCGTTTCTGCCCATCCTGCGTTACAAGGATTCCGGCCTGCGCAAACGCACTGCCTGGGAACGCACCTGGGATTTGCAGCGAAAAGAAGACGCCGGGGAACCGGTCGGCGATATTCCGGTACCTCCCAAATATACGTTCGCCGACTTCGCCAACGTCACCTGGTGGCGGCTGCGGGGCAAACTGGACGTTCCCAAAGAGCGTTTTATTTTGTATCCCCATTGTGAAAAGGCCAAGGACCCCACTCCGGTCATCGCCTGGGCCGGCTGGAACCACCTGCAACAGGCCCAGGCCCTGGCGGGTTATTTCATCCACATGCGCGATAACGAACGCTGGTCCGCGGATCGGCTCATGCCTTTGCTGGCCGGATTGCTGGAGTTGTTGCCTTGGCTCAAACAGTGGCACAATGCGCAGGACCCCACCTTCGATACCGGTATGGGGGACCATTTTGCCGGATTCATTGATGAGGCGATGCATGGATTGGGGCTGACCGAAGCGAAGGTCCGCTCCTGGCGTCCACCCCAGGCTGTACGCCGTCGGAAAGGGGAGAGGAACATGTGATGACGCGCCAGACACGGTTTACCGCCCCGGTCGTTCTCGTGGATGACGAGGAGGAACTGCTGTTCACCTCCATGGTATTGCTGCGCAATCATGACATCGCCCCGGTCGTCACCTATCCCGACAGCCGGCAATTGATGGACCAGTTGGCAATTCACGGCGCCTCGGTCATCCTCCTCGACCTGATCATGCCCAATCTGACGGGGCGGGAACTTCTGCCACGGATTCAGCGTTTTTTTCCCGATATTCCCGTCATCATCATGACCGCGGTCCACGAAGTGGAAACCGCCGTCGCCTGTATGAAGGAGGGGGCGTTCGACTATCTGGTGAAGCCGGTGGATGAAAACCGGTTTGTGTCGAGCGTGCAACGGGCGATGGAACGACATCAACTTCAACTGGAAATCGGTCGTCTCAAACATCACCTTTTATCGGACCGGGTCGAACAGGACCCGGCGTTTCGCGAAATCATCACGCAAAGCCGCAAGATGTTTGCCATTTTCAAATACCTCGAAGCGGTTGCCGACTCCCCGGAACCGGTATTGGTGGTCGGTGAAACCGGTGTCGGCAAGGAACTCATGGTCGAGGCGATCCATCGCCTGAGCGGTCGCGAGGGAGAACTGATCGCGGTCAATGTGGCGGGGATCGATGACAACATGTTTTCCGATACCCTGTTCGGTCACCGTCGCGGCGCCTTTTCGGGGGCCGACCAGCCCCGGGAAGGAATGGTGGCCCGGGCAAAAAATGGAACCTTGTTTCTGGATGAAATCGGTGACCTGGGACAAACCTCCCAGGTCAAACTGTTGCGCCTGTTGCAGGAAAAAAAATATTACCCCCTGGGCAGCGATCTGCCCATCAAAACCGATGCCCGCGTCATTTGCGCCACCAATCGCAACCTTTCCCAGGCCATGGAACAGGGAACCTTCCGTGCCGATCTTTATTTTCGCCTGGCGGCGCACCATGTGATGATTCCCCCTTTGCGCGAACGAAAAGAGGATATCGAACTGCTGCTCAATCATTTCATGGCGGAAAATGCGGAAAGTCGCGGCACGAGCGTGCCGACTCCGCCGATCGAACTTAATAAACTGTTGGAATCATACCACTTTCCTGGAAACATACGCGAATTGAAGGCCATGACCATGGATGCCATGGCCCACCATGATTCGGGCATGCTGTCCATGGACATGTTCAAAAGGCACATCTTCGCCAAATCGGGGATGACCGCGAACGTGACGCAACGATCCGAAGACGAAAGCCGCCTGTTCCGCGATCACCCCGATCCCCTGCCCACCATTCAGGCCGCCACCGACCTGTTGATCGAGGAGGCGTTGCGTCGTGCCGGCAATAACCAGGGAATCGCCGCGGCACTCCTGGGAATTACCCGTCAAACCCTGAACCGACGCATGCAATCACGCAAGAAAGATGGATTTTAGAAATGAAAACATGTTTCTTATGACAGCAGACATTCGATCCGGAAAAGTGTCTTTCAATCGCCCTGCGGGACTGATAAGCTGATGCAATGCCAACATCCATCAAGAAACCCATTCTGCTCCTCTTTATCGTTTCGGCATCCCTGTGGGTTGCCATCGTTGCCCTGTCCATACAAAGGACCCACCATGCCCTCGAACACCTTCATCTTGAAAGAACGTGGGAATCCTTCGAAATCGGCCTGAAGGGCGCCCTTGATGGAAAGAGTCGCGAATTCGAAGGGCTGGTCCGGCTGATGCAACGACAATCCGGGGTGTCCCAGGCCCTTGCCCAGGGGGATCGCGCACGTCTGCTCCAGGAACTCACGCCACTGTGGCAGGCCACCGAATCCTTGACGGGATCGTCGCGACTGACCTTTCTCACCCCTGATTTACATGTGCTTCTTCGTCTCCATCGGCAGGACGATCATGGCGATGCGGTGACCCACGCCGCACTGCTGGAAGCCGCGCGCACCGGCGAGCCTGCCAAGGGAATGGAGCCGGCTTTGTCCGGGGCATTGACCTGGGTGGTGGTGCATCCCTGGCGTGACGGGGATGGAAATCTTCTGGGCTATTCGGAACTGGGAGCGAATATCGGTCCCATGATCGCCGAATTGGAAAGGATTGGTGGCATTCACGCTTTTTCGTTCATTCTGAAAAGCCCGGTCCGGCGCGACCTCTGGGAAACGTCAATGCGGCAACATTCGTTTCACTGGAATCGATACACCCACATCATCCCTGCCGAAGGATCACGCCAGGCCATTCCTTCGTGGCTGACCGAGGAATTCATGGAGGACTCCACGGCAACGACGGGAAAAAGTTTTCTGTTTTCATGGTATTGGTTGGATCATCACGAACATTTCCGCCGCATGGATCTTTTTGATGGTTCCAAGAAACTCTTGGGATGGATCGCCCTGGTTGCCATGGATGAAAACATCGCTTCCATGGTACGCCGTAATTTTTTCGTCATGCTGGCCGGCCTTCTCGCCTTGTCGCTCTTCATGATCTACGTGGTTCGCCGTCGTTTGCGATGGGTGGAACGAAACATCACCGAATCGGTGGAACACCTTCGCCAAAGCGAAACCCGATGCGCCACGATCATCAATTCCGCCATGGATGCCTTCATCCGCATCGATTCACAGGGTACGATTCTGGAATTCAACAGCGCCGCGGAGAACATATTTGGTTATTCGCGTGCAGAAATCATCGGTGCCCGGGTCGGCGATACCCTGATTCCCGAGGAAGAACGCAAACGCTTTGTGCGTCTCATGAAAAAATTTTCGCACCAGGAAGACGCGCACATCCGAAATCAACGGCTGGAGATGACGGCCCTTCACAAAAATGGCATGAAATTGCACGTCGATCTGGCCATTTCGGTCATATCATTGGTCAACAACACATTCTTTGCCATTTTTCTGCGTGACCTCACCCAGAGAATAAAAATCGACAAACGCCTCCGATTGCAGTCCGCCGCCATGGAAGCGGCGGCCAATCCCATCGTCATCACCGATTGTCAGGGGATCATCCAGTGGATCAATCCCGCCTTCACCCGTTTGACGGGTTACCAACCCGAAGAAGCCCTGGGCTTGACCCCAAAGCTGTTGAAATCGGGGGAACATGACCAGAAATTCTATGAAACCCTTTGGAAAACGATTCTTTCGGGAACTGTGTGGCACCACGAAATCATCAATTGCAAAAAGGACGGGACCCGCTATGTCCAGGATACGGTCATCACACCCGTTCGTGACGAAGGAGGGAACATTCGCCACTTTATCGCCATTCAGCAGGACATTACCGACAGGAAACGCATCGAAAATGAACGCAATCGGTTTTGGATGGCCGTGGAACAAAGTCCGGTCTCGACGGTCATCACCGACCCCGAAGGCTTGATCGAATATGTCAATCCGCAATTCACCCGTGCCACGGGATACGATCAGCATGAGGTGATCGGAAAAAATCCGAGAATACTCAAATCGGATGCCACGCCTCCCTCCATGTTTGCCGAAATGTGGCAAACGATTTCCAGTGGTGGTATCTGGCGGGGAGAACTGTTGAATCGGAAAAAATCAGGCGCGCTTTTCTGGGAATCGACCCTGATCGCCCCCATTTTCAATGATTCCGGCAGGATTCAACATTATCTGGCCATCAAGGAGGACATCACCGAAAAGAAGGCCTATGAAACGACCCTCGAAGAGGCGCGATTGAAAGCGGATGCCGCCAATCGGGCGAAGAGTGAATTTCTCGCCACCATGAGCCATGAGATTCGCACCCCCATGAATGGCGTCCTGGGAATGATGGAATTGTTGCTTGAGAGTCCATTGCATCCGGAACAACGAAAACATGCGCAAACGGTGTATCGCTCCGGGGAGACCTTGTTGACGTTGCTCAACGATATTCTTGATCTTTCCCGTATCGAAGCCAGTCAAATCAAGCTGGAGCATACGTCACTCGACCTCAAGGAATTGCTGGGCGAGGTTGCCGATGTCTTTTCTCCCCTGGCCCATGGCAAATCGCTGTCGTTGAACCTGACCCTCGATCCACCCGGGATGAATACCCGGGTTCTGGGAGATCCGGTTCGCTTGCGGCAAATCCTGGTCAATCTGACGGGAAACGCCGTCAAGTTCACCGAGCGGGGCGAGGTGACCATTCGTCTTTTTCGTCAATGGGAACAACAAAACCGAACCGCATTTCGCTTCGAAGTCGAGGACACCGGCATCGGCATCGACGAGGGGGCGCGGGAACGTTTGTTTCATCCCTTCGTCCAGGCGGACAGCACCACCACCCGACGTTATGGCGGCAGTGGCCTGGGCTTGTCCATCGTGCGCAAACTGGTCGAATTGATGGGCGGGACCCTGGGTTTGCAGAGTGTTCCCGGACAGGGAAGCACCTTCTGGTTCGAGGTCGTTTTTGTCAGTCAACCGGTACCGGAGGCAACGGTTGTCCCCGACATGACCGGCCCAAGGAGAACGAAACACCCCACCGCGTCCGTCAAGGACCGCTTCCCAGGTGTTCGAATTTTGGTGGCGGAGGATTTTGAAATCAACCGCGATGTGATTCTTGAAATGTTGCACAAGCTGGAATGTGAAGTCCATTGGGCGGAAAATGGCCGTCGCGCCGTGGAAATGGCCGCGGCGAATCGTTATGACTTGATCTTCATGGACATGAACATGCCGGAAATGGACGGCATCACCGCCACGGCCCACATTCGCCACTTCCAGGAAACCTCCGGCGTTTCCCGTTCCACCCCCATCGTTGCCGTGACTGCGGATGCCATGTCGGGGGATCGGGAACGATACCTGGCGGCGGGGGTTGATGATTATATCGCCAAACCGTTTCGCTTACGCGATCTGGCGGGCGTTCTGTCCCAATGGCTGCCAAACCGTGCGTCTTCTCCCGCCGTCGCCGTTATGGAGGAGGAAAGCCTGGAGCATCCCGAACCCGCCATGCCGTCGATCGTCGCCAGCGACGATGGCGTCCTCGACGACAGGGAACTGGAGCGTCTGCGTCATGAGGTGGGTGATGAACTCGGCACTATTGTCCATGTTTTTCTGAAAGGATTGGATGAGCGCGTCCAGGATATCGTGACGGCGGAATCATCCGAGGCATTGGTCGAGCGGGCGCATCGTCTGAAGGGGGGGGCCAGGATCCTGGGTGCCAGGCAACTGGCGGATTTGTGCCAGAGTCTGGAACAACTGGCCAAGAAAAACCTTATGGCCGAGACGGTTCCCCTGATTGATGAATTGAAACCTGCCTCCCAAAGGGCTGCGGTCCAGCTGCGTCAACGTTTCGGCGACGGGGGGGTGTCAACGGTTATTTGACAATCACTTTCATAAAAATGTGTTTGTCATCATCGTCTCGATAAAAATCCTTCAAGACACACAGTTCTTCATAGCCAGTCTTGCGATAGAAACCACGTGCGCGTTGATAGGCCGGGGTGGAGGAGGTTTCCAGATAGATTCTTTTCGCCCCGGCCAGGCGCATCAGACGTTCCGCTTCGGTCTGAAGGCGAACGCCCAGACCGCTCCCAAACCATTGCGGGCGCACGACCAGCCAATAAAAATCATAACGACTGTCGGTGGCAGCGATGGGGCCATAACAGGCGTATCCGGACAGCCTTCCGGAGGGTTCACGGGCAAAGAGAAAGAAATAGCCGCTTTTGTCGCCGATGGAAAGGCGCGTCTCGACCAATTCGACCGCCATGTCCACTTCGGAATCGTTGAAGTTTCCAGTACTGGCCACCAGATCGCGGACCCGATCCATATCCTCGCGAACGACCGTGATATCCAATGAATCGACTGTGTTGCCTGTATGATTCATGACCGGGTTCCCGAAAAAAAAAGATAACTGCCCAGACCCCTTTTTTCTTTCAATAATTCATTGACCTATTTCTTGGCCCGTTTCTGGTCAAGCCAGCGAACGGACATCAAAATGAACCCAAGGACGATGAAAGCGCCCGGAGGAAGAATGAAACCGATGGCTGGATGATAGGAAGCCCCCAAAACGTCCATGCCGAAAAATTTTCCCGACCCCAGAAGTTCACGGGAGGCCCCGAGAAGAACAAGCGCCAGAGTGAACCCCAAACCCGTTGCGATCCCGTCGATGGCGGAATCGAGGGCATTGTTTTTCGATGCAAAGGCTTCGGCCCGTCCCAGAATGGCGCAATTGACGACGATCAATGGGATAAAAATTCCCAATACCTTATGAAGATCAAGAAAAAAAGCGTTCATCGACAGGTCGATGATGGTGACGAAACTGGCGATGACGATGACATAGGCAGGTATCCGGACGTCATTCGGAATATAATTGCGTATCATGGAAACAACGACGTTCGAACCAACCAGGACAAGCATCGTGGCAACGCCCATCCCGATTCCATTGATTGCGCTGGTGGTAACCCCGAGCAGGGGACACATTCCCAGAAGTTGCGCGAAGACGACGTTATTGTTCCAAAAACCATTTTTGATGATCGTTGAGGTTTCGCTCATGGTTTGTTCTCCGTCGCCGCCTTTTCCCCGGAAGCCGCCCTGGCGAACAGTCTGGCTTCGTTTTCCTTGAAATATTCCAGTCCCCGCTTGACAGCGCCAACCACGGCCCTGGGGGTGATGGTCGCGCCGGCAAACTGATCGAAATCACCACCATCCTTCTTGACCCCCCACTTGGTATTGGTCAACGTCTTGCCCTTGAAGGCATCGGGCCAGTCGGTCAGGGTGATCTTGTCGCCCAAACCCGGAGTTTCCTTGTGCGACAGCACCTGGATCCGGGTGACGGTTCCACCGGAGGCAATGCCCATCAGAATTTCGATGTCGCCCGAATAGCCGTCGGGAGCGATCACGGTGAAGGCGACGCCAAGGTCGGCATCCCCCTTGCGTCCCCGATAAATGGTCACCGGTCGGCCCTTTTTCTCCAGACGGGTATCGGTGACGGTCATGGAATCCTTGTCCGGTTCATTGTCGAAGCCTTCCGGCAATACCAGACGCAAACCATTGAGCAGTTCCTGCCGCTTGGCCTCGGCGATGGGTTCTCGGGTGATGGCATCCGTTCCAGCCAGCAGGGCAGTGGCGACCAGACCGACCACCATGAGGACCAGACCCATTCTGAAAAAATCAGGCATTGCCAACTCCTAGACGTTCTTCTTGTCCTAGACGTTTTTCTTGGCTTTTCCGTACACGACCGGGCGGGTGTATTGATCCAGCAGCGGCACCGTGGCGTTCATGATGACGATGGCAAAGGAAACCCCTTCCGGATACCCCCCCCAGGTACGAATGATATAGGTCAACAGTCCACACCCCGCCCCAAAGACGATCTGTCCCAAAGGCGTGACGGGCGAGGTGACCATGTCGGTGGCCATGAAAAAAACTCCGAGAACCAGACCACCCGTGACCAGATGAAAGAGGGGATCGGGATATTTTCCGGAATCGATCATCCAGAAGAGGGCCGCAGGGATCAGGCAACCCGCGAGCATCGACACGGGAATATGCCAGGTGATGATCCGTTTTTTCAGAAGATAAAGTCCACCCAGGGCCAGAAGAAAGGCGGAGGTTTCACCGAGGGACCCGGAAATCAATCCCCCTGTGGCGTTGAAATAACTGAATCCATAGTTTCCGCCCAGGGCTTCCTGGACTGTTTTTCCAAGACTGACCTCGATGCGATACTGACCCAACGGGGTTGCGGAACTGACTGCGTCCAGGACTTCCCCCGGGGCCAGATGACCCGAAAAGATCAGGGCAAGGGCATTGCCAAAGGAAAGGGCCGCATCACCGAACAGGCCAGCCGGCTGGGGCCAAGTGGTCATTTCCACGGGAAAGGAGATCAACAGAAATACCCGGGCGATCAGGGCAGGATTGAACATGTTCTGCCCCAATCCCCCATACACCTGCTTGCCCAGAAGGATGGCGAACACTGCCCCAACGACACAGATCCACCAGGGAGCATGTGGCGGAAGGGTCAGGGCCAGCAACAGACCCGTCAAGGCCGCCGAACGATCGCCGATGGTGGATGGCCGCACCCGCATCTTGATGAGCAGATGCTCGGTGGCCATCGCCGACAAGGTGGTGATCAGAATCACCAGAAGCGCGGGCCAGCCAAAGACCAGGACCGACAGGGCGGTTGCGGGCATCAGGGCCCAGATCACCGATTCCATGATCCGGGGTATCGAATCTCCTCCATGCACATGGGGCGAGGAGGTAAACATCAGGTTTGATGAACTCATGGACCGTTCCGTTTCCAGTTCCTTGAACGAGGGATGGTGGTGCAAAGCGCATCCCGGATCGGATTCACGTTGCTGCCTTGGCGGACTAGGCTTCCTCCCGTGCCACCTTCGCGGTTCCTCCAGTCGCTTTTTTCGCGGCCATTTTGGCCTTCATCTCTTCCTTCTTGCGTTCCTTTTCTTCCTTCTCCCGCTGAAGGCGTTCCTCGCGCGACCGGGTCCGTTGTTTGGTCAGTTCGCGTTTTTTGTTCTCCCGCTCTTTGGCCTGCCAGGAAATCTTGCCAAAGCGAAAATAATGGACCAGCGGAATATTCGCGGGACAGACGTAGGCACAGGAACCACATTCGATGCAATCGAACAGATCGACGTCGGGCAGCAGCTCGATCTGATCGGTCTTGGCAAACCATGCCATGGTACAGGGGACCAGGTTCATGGGACACGCCGCCACGCAGTTGCCGCAGCGAATGCAGGCATGTTCCTTCTTTCCCGAGGATTCATGACGCAAGAGCGCCAGGATTCCCGAAGTCCCCTTGACGACCGGAACATTGGTCTGGTGCAGGGCCAGACCCATCATCGGTCCCCCCATGACAACCTTGACCGTATCCGGCTTCAGCCCGCCGCAATGCGCCAGGACATCATCGACACTCGTCCCGATCAACAGCTCCAGGTTGGCGGGCCGTGCGATTCCGTGTCCCGTCACCGTGACGATCCGTTGCACCAGGGGCCGGCCCAGCCTGAGGGCGTTGCGAATCGCGACCGCCGTGGCCACATTGTGGACGATCACCCCGACATCGACCGGCAATCCCTTGGAGGGAACCTGACGTCCCGTGACCACTTCGATCAACTGTTTTTCGGCCCCCTGGGGATACATGACCGGCAGGGTGACAACCCGAATGTCGGAGTTTCCCGCAACCGCCTTGTTCATGATTTCGATGGCCTCCGGTTTGTTGGCCTCGATACCGATGACGCACGCCCTGGTTTGCAGGGCATGAAGCATGATGCGAATCCCCTCGACCACCTCCTGGGACCGTTCTTCCATGAGACGGGCGTCGCAGGTAAGATAGGGTTCGCATTCGACCGCGTTGATCAGCAACAGGTCCACCACCTTGTCCCGTGGCGGAGACATCTTGATGAAACTGGGAAAGGTGGCGCCTCCCAACCCCACGATGCCCGCGTTCTTGATCCGGTCGCGAATGACGGCGGGATCAAGCGCAAGGGGCGCGAGAGGATCGTCAATCCCCTTGAGTTCGGGATTCCAGGCATCGGCGCCATCGGATTCGATCACCACGCATGGCATGGTCAGTCCGGACGGGTGGGCAACGGGTCGTTCCTCGATGCCAATGACGGTGCCCGAGGTCGGGGCGTGAACCGCCGCCGAAACGAATCCACTGGCCTTGCCGATCAGATCTCCCTTGAAAACCTTGTCCCCTTCCTTGACTACCGGTTCGGCGGGCGCCCCAAGGTGCTGATGCAGGGGGACGACAAGCCGTTTGGGCAACGGCATTGGTTCGATGGCGCAACGCTCGGAAAGTTCCTTGTGCCCGTCGGGGTGGATGCCCCCATGAAATCTTTTCAAGACAGAAGCTGCAATTCCCATTACCGTGGCCCCAGTTGTCCGTAAAGCGGTCAATCCTGTTTCATCCATCCACCGGTCGTCATCGGGTCAATGAAGGACGGCCCGATCGACCGGCTTTTCCCACATCCACGAGGAGGGGGTCACCGGAACGGGAATCATTTCGATGCAATCCACCGGACACGGTTCGACACACGCCTTGCAGGCGGTACACATGTCGGCAACCACCGTATGCGACTGCTTGTTGGCGCCGATGATGGCATCCACGGGACAGACCTTGATGCAGGCGGTACAACCGATGCACGCCTCTTCATGGATGAAGGCCACCCTGGGTCCGGTATCGACTTCCATTTCGACGGTCGCCACCCCAAGCATGGCGGCGATTTTTTCCATGGTTTCGATGCCACCCGGGCTGCACAGACCGACGTTGGTCACATCACCGCTTGCCAGGGCCTCGGCATAGGGCCGGCAGCCGGGAAAGCCACAGTTGCCGCAGTTGGTGGCGGGAAGGAGCGCCGTCAAGCCATCGACCTTGGGATCCCCTTCAACGTGAAATTTCTTGGCGGCGAACCCCAGTCCCAATCCCGCGGCCAGAGCCAGCCCTCCCATGCTCAATACGGCTTCGATCATGACAAAAAAACTCCGAAATTACAATAATTTCAAGACATCAGGTTCATTTGACGATACCGGAGAATCCCATGAACGCCAATGACATCAGGCCGGCGCTGATCAGGGAAATGGGTGATCCCTTGAGCAAAGCGGGAACATCGGACAGATCGATCCGTTCACGCATGCCGGCAAATAGAATCAGCACCAGTCCGAATCCCATGCCGGCGCCGGCGCCATAGATCGAGGCTTCAAGGAAAGAGTGTTCCTTCTGGATGTTGAGAATGGCCACCCCGAGGACACAGCAGTTGGTCGTGATCAGGGGAAGATAGATCCCCAGCGCCGCGTAGAGGACGGGACTCGTCTTGTGGATGACCATTTCGGTGAACTGAACCAGGGCGGCGATGATCAGAATGAAACAGATGGTCCGCAGATATTCGAGTCCCAGGGGCGCCAGGATCATCTTTTCGGCAGCCCAGGAGATGGCCGAGGCCAGGGTCATCACGAAGATTACCGAGTAGGTCATGCCGATGGCGGTTTCGACCTTCTTCGAAACGCCGAGAAAGGGACAGATTCCCAGAAACTTCGTCAAAACGAAATTGTTGACGAACACGGTACTGATGAGAATGAGAAGAAAATCGGTCATGGCATTGGACTTTAGTTTTCGCCGCCAAGGCTTGGATGTTGATCATGCCCCACGACCACCTGCTCACGGGGGTTCCGTTCGACGGGTGCCCCGTTCGACGGGGAGAGGATGGGGCCGGGAACCGACGAAACCCGGAGGATTGACGCAACCGGTTTTTCCAGTCGCTCCGATGCAATCTTGTACCTCATCTTCCACGCGATCGGCAACGCAAAATCTTTTCTTTCCTCCATTTTTTTCTCTTGTTATAAAGATGTTATAAAACCGCTTCCGCCACTGGTTTCCCGATGGCGCCCTTGACTCTCCGGACGGGGACGATATGCTTCTCGTCGCGGATTCGATCAATCAACTTGAGGCCCTTTCCAGGAGATCCCGATGCCTGTTGTCACGGAAGCGCAAATTCTTGATGCATTGAAAAAAGTAGTCGATCCCGATCTGCGGCGCGATATTGTCGGCCTGGGGTTCGTCAAGGATCTGAAAATCGACTCGGGACGGGTTTCCTTCAAGATCGAATTGACGACGCCGGCCTGTCCCGCCAAGGAACGGATGCGCCGGCAGGCCCTCGACGCGGTGATGGAGGTGGCCAATGTTTCGCGGGTGGACATCGAAATGACGGCAAGGGTTCGCGCCGCGCCCAGAAACTCGACCCCCAACCTGATTCCAAACGTCAGGAATGTCATTGCCATCGCTTCGGGAAAGGGGGGGGTCGGAAAATCGACCACCGCGGTCAATCTGGCCCTGGCTCTGGCCCAGACCGGAGCCACGACTGGCATCCTTGATGCCGATATTTATGGTCCAAGCCTGCCCAAGATGCTCAAGGTCGAGGGACGTCCCGACCCGGAAGAGGGCAAAAAAATCACCCCGGCGGAGGCCTACGGACTCAAAGTGATGTCCATGGGGTTCTTCATGGATGAGGATACCCCGGTGGTCTGGCGCGGCCCGATGGTCGGCATGGCGGTGGAACAACTCCTGCGCGATGTCGATTGGGGTGAACTGGATTATCTGGTGATCGATCTGCCCCCGGGAACCGGCGACGCCCAGTTGACCCTGACCCAGAAGGTCCCCATCACCGGGGTCGTCATCGTCTCGACCCCCCAGGATGTCGCCCTGGCGGATGTCAAACGGGGAATCAACATGTTCCGCAAGGTCGATACGCCCGTTCTGGGGATTGTCGAAAACATGTCCTATTTCCTGTGTCCCCATTGTGGCCATCGCTCGGAAATCTTTTCCCACGGTGGTGCGCGACGGCAGGCGGAGGCCTTCGGCATGGAGTTCCTCGGAGATATTCCCCTGGACGGGGCCATCCGTGAAGACGCCGACTCGGGAATCCCCATCGTGATCGCCCACCCCGACAGTCCGCAGACGCAAAAATATCGGGAAATCGCTGCACGAATCGCCGCCATCATCGCCACCCTGGGCTTTGACGGTCCGGCTTTTCCGGAAATCATCGTCGAATGATCTCCGTCGTCCCATGGATCAAAATCCCCCTCCCTTCATCTCTTCCTGATGGGGGGGGGGACCTTCAATCCTTGGATCGTCCCATCCCCATGGAGCGCAAGAGCGGAGAATATTCTTCGATGTGGTGTCCAACAAGATCATTAAGGTGAATCTGGGTTTCGATCACTTCCTCGATGGACAACTGGACATGATCCAGGTACGTTTTCCCCAATGAAGTCATCGCCGATGATTGAATGTCGAAGACCTCGGGAATGGTCATCACCCGGCGCATCAGATCCAACTGTCCCAGTCGCATCGACATGAGATCGGAGGATGTTTCCAACGTCAAATTGGCAATCTTCTCTACCGCATGATTGGCGATACGTTGTGCGTCCGACATGGAATTTCGCAAAGAAAAATAGGCGTTCGACAAACTTTTCGCGGCCTGTACCACCATGACGAATCTCCCGTTCAATCCAACCTACCGACACACCCCAAAGGGGCGACCCATGTGACGTGTTTACCCTGCGATGTCATGAAAAAAAAGATTTCCGCCATCGATCATGATTTCATGTTGCAAAGCAGCATAGCCGATCGATTAATGTGAATCAATCCTCCTCATGAAAGGATAGGAATTTTTTTTACCATCGTATTTTGTGTTCGTTCTTATTGAAAAAAAATCGCGAAGAGGGGCCTTCAAGGCCAACCTGAAAGGGGTGCCGCTGGTCCTTTCAGGTTGCCTGGAAGAATCATGAGAGAATGCTCAACGGCCTTTTTTCTGTTCCAGCCATTTGTCGAGGGTTGGCTGGGTGATCAGACAAATGCCTCCCTGGGTGCGATGGAACCATTGGGCATCTTCCTCGGGGTCAAGGCCGACCACCAGGCCATCGGGGATTTTGCAATCTTTGGCCACGACGACCTTTTTCAAGGTACAACGACGACCGATGTCGGCGCGTGGGAGAATGACCGAATCCTCCACCAGACCGTAGGAGTTGACGCGCACGTCGCTGAACAGCAGGGACCGGCGTACCGTCGAACCCGAGACGATGCAACCGCTGGAAACGACCGCATCCAGGCCCATGCCGCGACGATCGTTGTCGTCGAAGACAAATTTGGCGGCGGGCCGTTGTACCTGGTAGGTCCAGATGCTCCAGCGCGGATCGTAGAGGTTGAGGGCCGGGGTGACGTGGGTCAGATCGATGTTGGCCTCCCAATAGGCATCCACCGTTCCGACATCGCGCCAGTAATTTTCGACGTCGGTGGACTCGCGGACACAACTTCTGGAGAAGCGGCTGGCATGTACGTTATATCCGTTGGCGACCATGAAGGGGATGATATCCTTGCCAAAATCATGGCTTGAATCCTTCAGTTCCGCGTCGCGCAGCAGTTGCTCCCGGAGCACCTTGGCGTTGAAAATATAGATGCCCATGCTTGCCAGGGCCTGATCGGGCTTGTCGGGGATGGGGGCGGGGTTGGTGGGCTTTTCGGTGAAGGTGATGACACGATCGGAGGCATCGACACCCATGACGCCGAATTCCCTGGCGGCGTCGAGGCTGGTTTCGACACAGGCGACCGATATGTCGGCATCGTTCTGGATGTGCTCTTCCAGCATCAGGGAATAGTCCTGCTTGTAGATGTGGTCGCCTCCCAGGATGAGGATATAATCGGCCTTTTGACTGTCGATCAGGTCAAGGTTTTGGAAGACGGCATCGGCGGTTCCCTCATACCAGGACTGGGTGTCCGACTGTTGCGCTGGCCATACCTGGATGAATTCATTGAGTTCGGAACGGAAAAACCCCCACCCGCGTTGGACGTGCTGAATCAGGTTGTGGGAACGGTACTGGGTGGCGACGCCGACGCGGCGGATTCCGGAGTTGACGCAGTTGGACAGGGGAAAATCGATCAGGCGGTATTTGCCCCCGAAGTAGACGGCGGGTTTGGCCTCGTTGTCGGTCAGGTCCTTGAGCCGTGTTCCCCGTCCTCCCGCCAGTACCAGGGCAAGTGTTTTTCTCAAGGCATCGTTGATATGGGGTTTGGCATGTTGCGGCATGTTCGTGTACTTTCTGAATTTTCAGGTCTTTAAGATCGACCGTTGACAGTCTTTGATGACTCCCGGGTTCCCGGACGCATGAGTGGCTTGTTGGATGATTCGCCACGAAACGTTGCGCGGCTTCCGGGTGACTCCGGGTCACGCCACCCGCGTGGTGTTGCTCATGATCATCCGGTCGGTGTCCATTGTTTCACACTTTGTATAACACACCCGGTCGATGCACGCCACCGCGACAAACGTCAGGAGGTATAAATCGTGGCGATAAAACGGCCAATCGATTCAAAATAGGTTTGCAGTCCGTGAAGCATCAGATCGTTGTGTCCGGCATGGGGGATGGGCACCATGTTCTTGTTCGTGGCGCCACAGGCATCGAACAGGGCCTGGCCATCGGAAATCGGGATCAGGTCATCGTTGCGACCATGCAACAGAAGGGTCGGCGTGGTGATGGAGCGCATTTTTTCCAGGCTGGAGAATCCCTGGGATTCGTTGGCTCCCTGAAGGGACAGTCCGCTCAATCGTTCGATGAGGTCGATGGTGTATGCAAAGGCGCTTTCGAGGATCAATCCGCGAATCCCTTCGGGACGACGGAAGGCGATTTCGATGGCGGCGGCGCTGCCCATGGAACGGCCCATGGTGAACACGGCGGGCAACCCGCCGACAAGTGGTCCGACGATCTCCCGCAAATGGTCGAAAACCGCCACGGCATCCCGCAGAAGGGCCGTGCCGCCGGGAATGCCCGTCGATTGGCCATAACCACGGAAATCGACGACGAGAAAATGAATACCCATTCCGGTATAGAATGTTGAAAGCTCCTCGTAGTCGGCGGCAATTTCACCATTGCCGTGCCAGTAGAGCAGCAACGGACCCGGACCATCTCCGGCACGGTAGAGCCTCCCTCCCAGGGAGACCTCCTTCTCCACGGGAAACAGCAGTTCATGGGCGTTTGTCGTGGAAGGATAGCCCTGTTCATCACGGGGATGGAACAGAACGCGGGCAATCCGGGGATGATCGATCAGGGGTGGCTGGCTCATGGAAGCTCCGGTCGAGTGGGGACATCGTGACATGCGTCGCGGCATGGGGCTGGGGACATGGTATCCAGGAATTGATGGACATCAACGAATATTTTTCGGCCTCACGGCTCGGGATTTCCAACATCGGATGTCAAATTGTTGCGCGAAGACGGGATTGCTGTCGCTTATGGATTACGATAACATGAATATTGAAATATTGAAATTGACGATACACACCCAGAATCAAGGAATTCGTGGCGCGGACTCTTCAATAGCTACCACTTTGACACCGGCTGACATACAATGCCCCAATATTTATTGATTCCGACATGACCACCAGCCTTCGTCCCGTCGTCAACCGGGATGGTGAAATGGATCCGATTACCTACAACAGCACAGGATAAGAAAACGATGGCCAGGATTCCAACGACCCCCTTCCAGGATCAGCGCCCCGGCACTTCGGGCCTGCGCAAGAAAGTGCGCCGTTTTCAGGAAAAAAACTATCTGCACAACTTTGTCCAGTCGATTTTCGACTCCCTGGAGGGATTCCAGGGCAAGACGCTGGTGGTCGGCGGTGATGGCCGTTACTACAATCGCGAGGCGATCGACATCATCCTGAGAATGGCTGCCGCTGCCGGTTTTGGCCGGGCGTTGGTCGGGCAGGGGGGGATCCTTTCCACGCCTGCCGTGTCGGCGGTCATCCGCAAACACGGTGCCTTCGGCGGGATTGTCCTGTCGGCGAGCCACAACCCGGGTGGCCCCGAGGGAGACTTCGGCATCAAGTACAATGTGGGCAATGGCGGCCCGGCCCCCGAAAAGGTGACCGAGGCCATTTTCGCCCGCAGCAAGACCATCGATGCCTATCACATCCATGAAGGTCCCATCTCCGTCAACCTGGATGTTCGTGGTTCCTCTTCGATCGGATCGATGCGGGTCGAGGTGATCGATTCGGTGGCCGATTATGCCGAATTGATGGAGCAGTTGTTCGATTTCGGCAAGATTCGGGGGTTGTTGACCGGTGGCCGGTTCACCATGCGTTTCGATGCCATGCATGCCGTGACCGGGCCTTACGCCATCGACATCCTCGAACGCCGGCTGGGGGCGCCGAAGGGGACGGTGCAAAACGGCATTCCCCTTCCCGACTTCGGCGATGGGCATCCCGACCCCAATCTGACCTATGCCGCGGATCTGGTGAAGGTGCTGTGGCAGGAAGGGGGGCCTGATTTCGGGGCCGCTTCGGACGGCGACGGTGATCGCAACATGATCCTCGGCAACCGCTTCTTCGTGACGCCGAGCGATTCCCTCGCAGTCATGGCCGCCAATGCCGCCCTCGTCCCCGGCTACAAGCGGGGGATCGCCGGAGTCGCCCGTTCCATGCCCACGAGTCAGGCTGTGGACCGGGTTGCGCAAAAACGGGGATTTCCCTGTTTCGAGACGCCGACGGGATGGAAATTTTTCGGCAACCTGCTTGATGCGGGCAAGGCGACCCTGTGTGGCGAGGAAAGTTTCGGCACCGGTTCGGACCATGTTCGCGAAAAGGATGGCTTGTGGGCGGTCCTTTTCTGGCTCAACATCCTGGCCGAACGCAAGGAGTCGGTCGCGGAAATCGTCAAGGGCCATTGGCAGGCGTTTGGTCGCAATATCTATTCGCGGCACGATTACGAAGATGTGGAATCCGAGCGTGCCGACTCCTTGATCAAGGGGATCAACGATCAAATGTCCACCCTTCCCGGAAAGGACTTCGGTCGTTACAAGGTCGCCTTTGCCGACAACTTCCAATATACCGATCCCATCGATGCCAGTGTCAGCACCAATCAAGGGGTGCGCATCGGCTTTACCGATGGCTCCCGCATCGTGTTCCGACTCTCAGGGACTGGAACGGTCGGTGCCACTCTGCGCATCTATCTTGAGAGTTTCGAAAGCGACCCGGCCAAACAGGACCTGGATGCCCAGGTGGCCCTGGCCGACTTGATCACGATCGCCGACCGGATTGCCGGAGTCAAAAAATATACGGGTAGAGATGTCCCGACCGTCATCACCTGAACCCGGCGCTCCACCCTTCAAGTGTGGGGACCGTATGGATGGGTCGGTCCCCACACGCTTTCAATTCAATGGCGTATCGGCGCTGTCTTGCGTGGTGGTTCCTCGATTCTGGTTCTTCAACGAAAGGTGTTGTGATGGGCAATCCGGAATTGATTGAAGTTGATGGAAAAATGATTCCACTCAAGGAACTGCTCGACGAAAAGCGGCGGATCGAGGCCGAAAACGTCAGGCTCGGAAAAAAATATGAAAAACTGGAAAAGGAAAGTTTCAAGGCCATCGAACGACGCCGGCAGGAACAGGAACTCAAACCCTTCCAGGCGGAACTGGTGCGAATGCAGCAATTCCTCGAAGATGAAGTCAAGCGGATGATCATCCTGCTGGAAGGACGCGACGCCGCGGGAAAGGGGGGAACCATCCGCCGCATGACCCGGTACATGAATTCAAAACACTATCGTGTCGTCGCCCTGGGCAAACCGACCGACGTGCAGCGGACACAATGGTTTTTCCAGCGCTATGTCGAACAGTTTCCCACCGGTGGCGAGGTGGTTCTTTTCGATCGCAGTTGGTACAACCGGGCCATGGTCGAACCGGTCTTCAATTTTTGCACTCCGGAACAGTACGAAAACTTCATGGCCGGGGTCACGGGGTTCGAGAAGGACATTGTTCGCGAGGGGACGATTCTCTTAAAATTATATTTCAGCGTTTCCAAGAAAGAGCAGAAGTATCGCTTCGACCGGCGGCGTCATGATCCTCTGCGGCACTGGAAATTGAGCGAAGTGGACATGCAGGCCCAGGACAAATGGGATGAGTTCACCAGGATGAAGTATGCCATGCTGCGGCGGACGCATACCCTCGATGCACCATGGATCATCATCCGCTCGGACAATAAACACCTGGCGCGCCTCAACGCCATCAAAACAGTCTTGAATGCGGTTCCGTTCAAGAAGACGCAAGGATTGGATCTGACTACCGATCCGAATGTGGTCATCTCCGGCTTCAGGGAACTGGAATACATGGAATCGGAGCGGATTGCCGAGGGAAAATACATCACCTGACCCGGGCGAAGGAGGGGATTTCCATGATCCTTGACAACAAGATGCGCCTTCCCACGCAAGAGGAGGCCCTTCCCGGACGATCGACTCCGATGTCTGTCCCTGCAAGGCATTTTGTCCTGGGTCGTCCCCTCAAGTCCCCCTTTCCCAAACACATGGAGTCGGCCCTTTTTGGCATGGGTTGTTTCTGGGGGGCGGAACGGCTGTTCTGGGGATTGAATGGGGTCCATACGACTGCCGTCGGCTATGCCGGGGGGGGCACCCTCAATCCGACCTACGAGGAGGTCTGTTCCGGATTGACGGGACATCTTGAGGTGGTGCGCGTCGTTTTCGACCCGGAGGTGCTTGCCTACGCCATGCTTTTGCGCCTGTTCTGGGAATCCCATGATCCGACACAGGGGATGCGTCAGGGCAATGATCGCGGGACACAATACCGGTCGGCGATTTTCTGCGCCAATGAAACACAGAAAGAACTGGCCTTGTCCAGCCGTACCCGTTTCCAGGAACATCTGTGGCGTGCCGGCTTTGGATCGATCACCACCGAAATCCTTGGGTGGTCCCCCTTTTTTTTCGCGGAGGGGATGCATCAACAGTATCTCGCCAAAAACCCATCCGGCTATTGTGGTCTCAAGGGAACCGGCGTCCGCCTCGAATCCGACCTCGACGAGGAGGCCAGGCGAACCAAGGGACCATCGATCGAAGGAATGAAACGTCTTTTGTCCGGAAAATCGTTGGATGAGGAAATCATCGATCCCGCCAATCCCAATCTTATCCGACATCGCAACTGAGGTCGCACCGCTGTCCCACGGTTTTGTGGAACAATATTCTCTTCGACCAATGGGGCGGACATGAAGACGTATTCCTTGACCCTGATCATGACACAACCGCTGACTTCCTTTTCCGAAGAGATGATTTCCTGGAAAGATCCCCCCGATGCGTGTCATCTGTTTTTTGTGCATCGCGGTGTTTCCCTGGTGGATCGGGAGTGGCCGTGGCTGCCACCGGGGCATCGTGGTTATTGTGCGGTCGATCATGAAAAGTATTTTGGCCCTCGCCCCGGGCCGTCCCTGGTCGCGGGAGGGTTGGCAACGCTTGGAATGTTGTTGCGTCGGAGTGATGCCATGCTGTGTCTGCCCCATGGTCCGTGTTTGCTGAAGCGGCAACCTGTCACTTCGGGAGTGGTTGTCGCACTCGATGCCGAACCTGGAAAGGCCCGGGAAGGATTAAGAGTGGCGGTGGGATTGGCGGGCTGCGATGTCCCGATTGAAATACGCCTCCCGGTTGGGCGTTCCTGGCCGACCATCGAGGACCTGGGACGGATCCGACACGACGCAAGGGAGTTCGTCGAAGTCATGACGGCCCTGAAAATATGCTGCAAGGACCAGGAATTCAATCCATCGAAGGAGGCAGGTTCCATGGGACTGATCTGCTTATGAAACCACATTCCCCCCCTGATTTGGCAACCTCCGACCGCCTGGACCGATCGCGACCGGTCGTATTGGTGACCGGTGGCGCGGGATATATCGGCGCTCATACCTGTCGGCAGTTGCACGCCACCGGATATACCCCGGTGGTGATCGACAATTTGACGACAGGATGGGCTTCTTCCGTGCGTTGGGGGCCTTTGGAGCGTGGGGATGTCCGCGACAAACTCTTTGTCGATGCGATGATGCGCAAATACCAGCCCCATGCAGTATTTCATTTCGCGGCATTGTCGGTCGTGGCGGAATCGATGCGAAAACCGGCGGGGTACTATCATGTCAACGCCCTGGGAGGGCTCAATCTATTGCAATCGATGAGTGAATATGGGGTTGGTCATTTCATTCTGTCAAGTTCCGCGGCGGTCTACGGCGAACCGGAAACCTTTCCCATTCCGGAAACCCATCCCACGCGCCCGCTCAATCCCTATGGCCAGAGCAAACTTTTCACCGAACAGATGACGCATCATATTGGTCGTGTCGGCAACATCCGGCATGTGATTCTCCGTTATTTCAATGCGGCCGGGGCCGATATTCTCGGATCGCTTGGGGAGGATCATCGACCGGAAACCCATCTGATTCCCCTGGTTCTCCAGGCGGCGCTTGAAAGTCAGGAACCGCTTCACATTTTCGGTGCCGATTACGATACCCCGGATGGAACCTGCATCCGCGACTATATTCATGTCAACGACCTGGCCGAAATCCATTGTCGCGCTCTGAAACATCTCGAAGAAGGTGGCGATTCCGAAATTTTCAATGTCGGAACGGGTTCGGGGCACTCGATCATGGAGATCATCGAACTGGCCCGGAAGATCACTCAAAGAAAGGTGACCACGATCATCGGACCGCGTCGTTCTGGCGATCCTTCGCGATTGGTGGCGGACTCGGGGAAGGCGCGACAGGCATTGAATTGGCATCCCCGGTATTCCGATCTGGAAACCATTCTGGCAACGACCTGGTCGTGGATTCTGAAGCAACACCACCAGAAACGAAACCAGGATCAGCATTGACGCACGTTGACCCAGTGCATCGAGCGCGTGACCGGATGATCCAGAGCATCAGTCCGGTCAGCATCATGACGCCGAACGCCCACACTGCCAGGGTGATCCTGATTTCGACAAGCGTCGGAACGTAGGAGACCTGTTCTCCGAGCGGCGTCGGTACCAGGCCGGGAATGACGAGTCCCAATCCTTTTTCCATCCATACCCCAGCGAGCGTCAACCCGCAGGCCGCCACAAGCGATCCGGAATGGTCTGGCCGTCGGGGCAGAACCGTGAGTGCGGTTGCGGTCACGATCGACGACAGGCTGGCCAGCATCCAGAGCGTCCAGGGATTGCCTTCGTTCAGGCCCAGAAAAAGACGGCGGGTCGCGTCGCCATGATGGGCCGTGGAATAAAGGTGGGTGAACCATTCCGAACCCAGAAGAAACAGATGAATCAGCAACGATATGGCAAGCACCCGGGACAAATAGTGAAACACCGAGGCCGGAAACGTCCCTGGCGCGGCACGGTTCATCAGGCGAAACAGCAGGATCATCAGGGCGCTGCCGGCGGCGAAGGCGGAAACGATGAACCGGGGGGCGAGGAGGGGGCTGTACCAGAGCGGGCGCGATGGGTTGCCTGCCAGCATGAAGGCGGTTACGGTATGAATGGAGAGTCCGAGAAGCATGGCGATGACGGCGCCATGGTCCGAGAGTGTTCCCGTTTTTTTTCCCTGGAGGACCAACTGTCCCAGGTTCAAAAGGAGGTAGGCCGTGAGGACGACGATGTCCCAGGCAAGGATGGAGGTGGGAAAATTGAGGGTTCCAAGGAGGGGTAGGGCATGCCAGATCCGTTCCGGGTGGCCCAGATCGACCAGGACGAACATCAGGCTCATCGATACCGCGGTGATGGCCAATGCCTTGGCGGGAAGGAGGGTTGGGGAAAGATCGGAATGATGAAACAGGCGCACCCCCGCCACAAGAATGATTGCCGAGGCGGCGATTCCGACCAGAAAGAGAAAATTGGCGATGTACAACCCCCAGGGCACCTGATCGCTGAGCGCGGTGACCGCCAGACCATGGATCAGTTGTTGTCGATAGCCCTCCATCCCCCAGGCGATGACGAGGACCAACAGCAGAAACCACAATCCAAGTTGCCGACGTCGGCCTTGAACCGGGGTGGACGGGGGCGGGGAGCGGTCATTCATGAAGGGTTTCCGATGTTTTGGGCACGGGTAACGACCGATGATTCTTTTTCATGGGAATCCCAGGAAGGTCGGTCATTCGAGTGAAACAATTGTAACAAGGAACGGCGATTTTCGAAGCGAAAAAAGGACCGATTCCTGGTGGAACAACGTCGAAGCGCATGAATTCAGGAGCATACATGAAAGAATCATTGAAGCGCCGGGTGGAGGGGATGGTTCAGCGGATGCGGGAAGAAGGAATCCTCCCGAACGAACCACTGCCGCACTACCGGATCGACCGACCGAAGGATCGGTCGCATGGCGATTTTTCCACCAATGCCGCCATGGTTCTGGCACGGGTGGCGCGATCGAAGCCCCGGGAGCTGGCGCAACGGATGCTCGATTTTCTCCCGGACGATCAGGAGGATATCGAACGTTGGGAAATTGCCGGTCCAGGGTTCGTCAATTTTTTTGTTTCCCCACGGCGGCTGTGTCAGAGGGTTGACGAAATCCTGGCGGCCGGTCCCGGTTACGGACATTCCACCATGGGAAAAGGCACCCGGATCATGGTGGAATTCGTCTCCGCCAACCCCACGGGACCAATGCATGTCGGCCATGGACGGGGGGCGATCACCGGTGACGTCCTGTGTCGCCTGCTGACGGCAACCGGTCATGAGGTGCATCGGGAATACTACATCAACGATGCCGGGCGCCAGATCGAGGTGTTGGGTCGATCGGTGCGGCATCGTTGCCGCGAACGGATGGAAGGGACCGAATGTTCCGCCCCGGATGAATTCTATCCCGGCGAATATGTCCTGGACATTCTTTCTTCTCTGCCCGACCCTCTGAAAATCGCCCTGGAACAATCGATCACCCGTCAAACCGAGGCGGAATCGGAAGAGGCAATCATCAGGGAAACAACCCGCTTCGCGGTTGGCTGGGTACTTGAGGATATTCGCAAGGATCTGGAGCGCTTGGGCATTCGCTTCGATCATTGGTTTTCCGAACGTGGGTTGCATGAACAAGGTGGCATCGATCATGCTATATCCGTACTGAAAGCCAGGGATCTGATTCACGAAGGTCAGCTCGAAAGGCCGAAAGGGGGTGGCGAACGCCATCAGGACCCCTGGGAAACCCGGTCGCAGCCGTTGTTCCGGGCAACCGCTTTCGGCGACGACGTGGACCGTCCGCTGCAAAAACCGGATGGATCCTACACCTATTTCGCCGCGGACATCGCCTATCACCTGAACAAGTTTGAACGAGGATTCGACAGGCTGGTCAATGTCTGGGGGGCCGATCATGGTGGATATGTCAAGAGGGTTCAGGCGGCCCTGGAAGGATTGACGGGAAAAAAAGAAATGCTGCATGTGGTTCTGGTGCAGATGGTCAACCTGACCCGGAATGGTCAGCCGGTGCGCATGTCGAAGAGAGCCGGCAATTTTGTGACACTCCGGGATGTCGTTGATCAGGTGGGCGCGGATGCGGTACGGTTTTGGTTTTTGACACGGGCTTCGGACAGTCAGCTTGATTTCGATCTTGAACGCGCCGTGGCCCGCAGTAACGATAATCCGGTATATTATGTGCAATACGCTCATGCAAGAATCTGCTCGGTCGAACGCCAATTGCAGGAAAAAGGGATGGATCGGGGGCTGTTGGATGCCGGATCACTGAATCAGGAAAGCGAGCTGGATCTGATCCGGTTTCTGGATCGTTATCCCGAAACGGTGGAAGCGGCGGCGACACATCTGGAACCTCATCGAATTGCTTTTTATTTACAGGAACTTGCGGCAATGTTTCACACCTATTACAATTCAACGCGCATTCTGGATGATGATCCAGGGGTTCGGGGCGGACGGTTGGCCCTGTGTCAGGCAGTGCGTCAAGTTCTTGCCAATGGCCTTCAATTGATGGGCGTCAATGCGCCCGAACGGATGTGACCCCGCGTTATCCCACAAATAATCGGTACCGGCGGCGCACCAGGCGCTCCCCGGTAACCGTCATCCTTCTCGGTCTGGCTGCCGGTGGTGGAGGCTATGTCCTTTTCGGTGGCAAGGATTCGCAGTCGCCGATAACCGCTCTTGCCATTCCGGTGGCTCAGGCCCCTGTTGGGGTATCGGGCGCGGAGGCGCCTCCGCCGCAACAATCGCCTGCGGCCAGGCAACGTCCGTCTTCCGAGTCCGAGAATGGCAAAGGCGCCGACAAGAATCGGGACACAACCGTTGTCGCGGAACGAAAAGCGACCACGGAAGAACAGGAGGTCCGGGAAACGGAGAGAAAAGGAAAAACTCTTGCCTTGAAGGTATCCGATTTCATCGTCCTTCCGACCCGGGCGATCACCACGGACAGCTACACCGCCCCCCCAAAGAGTTCCGCCCCTGCGCCGGGATCATCCGCGTCCGCCACTGCCACTCGTGATGGCGCGACCTCGAAGACCGCATCCGACAGGAGCGCGGCGAAACAACCGACCGCCGACACGGGGGAGTCCGACAAGGCCGGTCCCGATAATCGCTCGTCCGAAGAGGTTTCTTCCGGACCATCGGAATCGCAGCCCGTCGCCGATCTGCCCCCCTTGCCCCATGGTTTGACCCCCAAGGTCCGGCCACCCGATGTCCAACTGACGTTTTACGATGCGTTGGCGAGTCGGCGGGTGGTTTTGCCGCAGGAGGTGCATGATCCTCTGGCCGCGGTCGCCAAATCGGGCGTTCCGGTCAAACCACCGTTTCCAGGGACCGCGACCCGAACCGTGGTAGGGAGCGCCCCGGCGGTTGGCGCCACTGCCCAGACCGGCAAGGGAATCAACGAAGTGCCGCGGCAGGTCGATGACAGCCAGGCAAAAAAAGGAACCGGGCAACCGGGGAACGGGACCTCTACGGGGGACAGCGGTTCCTATATGGTGCAGTTGGCTGTCTTTTCGACCCCCGAACGGGCCAACCAGATGGTGTCGCAATTGCAACGCAAGGGGCGCGTGGTACACATGGTTCAAAGTGAAGGCGCCGCCGGGCCGATCTATCGGGTGCGCAGCGGTCCCTATCCCTCCCTGGCCGATGCCAAACAGGCCATGGATGGTCTGCCAACGGAAGGTCAGGCGCCAGTCATCATCAAACCCACAACCCGATGACACCATCTCGTGGTCATTGCCCTCCGTGACAGGGGCACCCATTTCCCCTGGCCGCCTGATCGAGGGAACGCAAAATGCCACAGGCGCGGTTGGTCTGGCGTTGTTCGCATTCGCCGCGCAGAAGGATCAATTGTTTCTTGAGTGTATTCATGGCTTCGATCTGTTGTTCCACCCGGGTGATCTGGAGGTCGAGCAATGAATTCACCCCGGTGCAGTCTCCCTCCGGGTGACGGCGGAAATCGAGCAACTGCCGGATCTCGGCCAGTTTCATCCCCAGGGAGCGGCAGTGTCTCAGGAATTGCAGATTTTCCAGATGGACCGCGCCATAACAACGATATCCGGAACTTTCCCGTTCCGGTTTCGCCAACAGCCCTTCCCGTTCGTAATAACGCACGGTTTCCACATCGCATCCCACCCGTTTGGCCAATTCTCCGATGCGCATGATGTTCTCCAAAAAAAGTTCTTGACCCTGTAGTCGCTACAGGGTGTGACATGATGGCATGGTTTTCGGTCACAAGCCACTGGAGAGGATCATGGAGTGCCACGCCACCACGAACTGTTGTTCCGGCGACGGTGCCTGTCAGGCCCCCGTCGCGCGGTCCGTCCCAGCGTCATTCGCGGAAGGCGAGCGGATGACGCTGCGGGTCTCGAAACTTTGTTGTCCGACCGAGGCGGACCTGATCCGCAAGGCCCTGGCGGGATTGAAGGATGTTCTCCACCTGGATTTTGATTTCATCCGCCGGGAAGTGGTGGTTTTCCATCGCGGGGTGTGCCGAAAGGATCTGTGCGCCGCTCTGCGCACCGTGAACATGGAACCGGATGCCATGGATGGTGAGGACAGCCCGGAGCGGGTTCGTTCCCTGCCGGTTGTGCCCGCCGTTTCCCGCCGTGAATGGATGGTGACCGCCATTGCCGGTTTGGCCGCTACCGGAGCGGAAATTCTGGCGTGGACCGGAATCGACGAAACGTCTCCATGGATCATCGGTTTGTCCCTGGTATCGATCCTGGTGGGAGGGGCGGACACCTTGAAACGGGGATGGATCGCTCTGCGCCATTTTTCCCTCAATATGTATTTTCTGATGAGTCTGGCGGCGCTGGGGGCAGTGGCGATTGGCCAGTGGCCGGAAGCGGCCATGGTGATTTTTCTTTTCGGTCTGGCCGAGCGGGTCGAGACGTTGTCCATGGATCGGGCGCGCAACGCCGTCCGGGCGTTGATGTCCTTGGCGCCGGAAACCGCCTGCGTTCAAAGCGAAACCGGGGCGTGGGAAAACGTCATGGCGGCAACGGTGGCGGTGGGGTGCCTGGCACGGGTCAAACCCGGCGAGCGCATTGCCCTGGACGGGGTAGTGGTATCGGGTCGTTCCGAGGTCAACCAGGCGCCCATAACCGGGGAAAGCGTTCCCGTGACCAAAGAAACGGGACATTCTGTTTTTGCCGGATCCATCAATGGTTCCGGGGTTCTGGAATACCGGGTTACCGCCGACTTCAAGCACTCGACCCTGGCGCGGATCATCGATACCGTCCAGGAGGCCCAGGCCCGTCGGGCGCCGATGCAGCGTTTCGTCGATCGGTTTGCCACCTATTATACTCCGGCGGTCGTGGGAATGGCGACACTCATTGCCGTCGTGCCCCCGGCAATGTTCGGCGCTCCTGTCGCCGATTGGTTTTACAAGGCCCTGGTGATGTTGGTGGTGGCCTGTCCTTGTGCCCTGGTGATTTCAACACCGGTGACGATCGTAAGCGCCCTGGCCGCAGCGGCGCGACGCGGAATGCTGATCAAGGGAGGACTCTACCTGGAGCAGGCCCATGCCCTGAAGGCCGTGGCCCTGGACAAGACCGGAACCCTGACCCTGGGTCGGCTGGAGATGACCGATTTGATCATTCTTGGGGAGGGAAACCGGGACCGGATTCTTCGACTGGCGGCGAGCCTTGAGTCCCAATCGGAACATCCGGTGGCTGCGGCCATCACTGCTGCCTGGGACAAGAGTCGTCCACTGCTTCATGTCCGCGAGTTCAAGGCCCTGCCTGGACGCGGGGCGAAAGGGATGATTTCAGGGGAACTCCATCATATCGGCAACCACCGCCTGCTGGAAGAACTTGGTCTGTGCCGCCCGGAGGTGGAGGAGATCCTGCTGCCGCTGGAACGGGATGAAAAAACGGTGGTGGTCCTGTCTTCGTCCAGCGAACCCTTGGCGGTGATCGCCGTGGCCGATCGCATGCGCGATACCTCCGCGGCAGCGATTCGTGCCCTGCGCGAACAGAACATTTCCGTGACCATGCTCACCGGTGACAACACCGCCACCGCCCAGGCCATCGCCCGCCATGCCGGAATGGAAGAGGTACAGGCCGGGTTGTTGCCCGAGGAAAAACTGCACGCCATCGAGGAATTGATCCAACGGTTTGGCGTGGTCGCCATGGTGGGTGACGGCATCAACGATGCCCCGGCCCTGGCCCGGGCCTCCATCGGCATCGCCATGGGGACCTCGGGTACCGATACCGCCCTGGAAACCGCCGACGTGGCGATCATGAATGATGATCTGCTCAAGGTGGCGGAGTTTGTCCGTTTGGGACGGGCAACCCATCGGGTGCTGTGGCAAAACATTGCCCTGTCCCTGGGGATCAAAGGCTTTTTTCTGTTGCTGGCGGGGCTGGGACTGGCCACCCTGTGGATGGCGGTCCTGGCGGACATGGGTACCAGTCTTCTGGTAATCTTTAATGGTCGGCGGTTGTCGCGGTTTGGGAGGAATAAGGCTGTAGATCATTAATAAAATGCTTTCCCGTGTCATGCACCGTGGACTGGCTGGAAACGAGTCGTCAATGAGCATCTTATTGTTTCAATTAAAAAACAAAATCAAAACCCTGGGGGCAATCTCCCAGACCCCTTTTTTCTTTCAATAATTTTTTTGATAGATGAACGGTTACTTTTCTTCCAGAACCGCCCCCCCGTCAAGCACCTGTTTGGCAGCCTTTCCCGGAACTTCCCGTGCCAGTCGGGGAACGGCATAACCGCCCAGGCGATGGCGCATTTCTTCCACCAATTGCCGGGCCAAGGCGGCATCGACCTGAAAATGGGCCGATCCGAGTACCGGATCCAACAGATGAAGATAGTAGGGGAGGACCCGATTCTGGACCAGCGTGTCGGAAAGCTCCGTCAGAACCTCGATGGTATCGTTGACCCCCTTGAGAAGTACCGACTGGTTGAGCAGGGGAATCCCGGCAGTGGCCAGGCGTGCCAACGCCCGACAGGCCTCGGGGCCAAGTTCGGCGGGATGGTTGACGTGAATCACCATCAAAATGGGGAGGGGAGATCCGGAAAGCCAGTGGAGCAATCCATCATTGATCCGTCCAGGACTGCACACCGGCATGCGCGAATGGATACGAAGACGCCGCAAATGGCCGATGGTCGCCAGTCGTGTCGTCAGTTCGGCAAGACGGGCCGTGGCGACCATGAGCGGATCCCCTCCCGAAAAAATGACCTCGCGAATTTCCTCATGCGATCGGATCCATTCCAGTGCCGGCTGCCACTGGACCATGGTCTCCGGTACATCCGCGAATGAATCATGCCGCCGAAAACAATAACGACAATGGATGGGGCAGTCTCCCGTCAACCGAAGCAGAACCCGGCCATGATATTTCGCAATCAATCCAGGGGCCTTCAGAAACCGTCGCTCTTCCAGCGGATCGACTGAAAACCGTGGAAGCGCCTGCCGCAATTCTTCCCCCGAGGGAATGACCTGACGCCGCAGCGGATCGGAAGGATTGTGCCAATCGACCAGGGACCCAAAGACGGGTGGCACCCGAAACGCAAATTCCTCTGCCGCCCGGCGGTCGTCATCGTTCAGGGAACAAAAATCGAGTTCCTTTGACGGACAATTGGGAGTAGAATCCGGCCCAGAAGAAGTTTCGCTCATCAAGGACACATCCACAAGAACACCCATCCGACACAGTAACAGGAAAACACACACACATGCTGACTCATAACCAGCTCCGTCAAGGGACCCGTGTTGAAATCGACGACCTGCCCTGGATCATCGTCGATGCCCAGTTCGTCAAGCCCGGAAAGGGACAGGCCTTCACGAAAATCAAGATAAAAAACCTGATTGATGGCCGTGTCATCGAACGCACCTATAAATCGAGTGAAACGGTCGTCAAGGCAAGCATCGTCGATAAGGACATGCAGTTTCTCTACGGGGACGGCGAATTCTGGCATTTCATGGATCCGGCAAGCTACGAACAGGTTGCCATGAACAGCGCCCAGGTGGGTGATGTCGTCTACTGGCTCAAAGAGCAGGAAAGCTATCAGGTCACCTTCTGGAAGGAAAAGCCCATCTCCCTGACACCACCGCCATTTGTGATCCTGACCATAACCCAATGTGAACCAGGCATCAAAGGGGACACCGTGTCCGGGGCGACCAAGCCGGCCATTCTGCAAACGGGGGCGACCGTCAAGGTTCCCCTGTTCGTCAATGAAGGCGATCGGATCCGGGTCAATACCCGAACCGGCGAATATGTCGAACGCGCCAAGGGGTGACCAACCTTCCTGGCGCCCGTCCGCCACCCCGGACACCTTGCGGCATCGCGCCCGGGCCCTTCGCCGGGTACGGGCTTTCTTTGCCCGGCGCCGGGTCATGGAGGTCACGACCCCCGTCTGGCTTCCGGCGGCGGCGCCCGAAAGGCATCAGACCCCCCCCTCTTGTTCGGGGGGGTTTCTGCAAACCTCTCCGGAAACATGCATGAAACGGCTGGTCGCAGCCGGTTCGGGGGCCATTTATCAGATCGGTCCCGCCTTTCGCGCCGGAGAATCGGGCCGGCTGCATCATCCCGAATTCACCATGCTCGAATGGTATCGCCCCCAGTGGCGGCTGGAACAATTGATGGAGGAGGTCATCGATCTTCTCCGGCTGTTTTTTCCGGCTGCCAGCCTCGCGACCATGACCTTTCAGGAAGCCTTTCTTCGCCATGCGGGCGTCGATCCCTTCTTTACCTCCGTGACGGACATGGCACAACGAACATCGGTGCCCCATTCCCTGGAATGGACCGAGGCCCATCGTCCTATTCTGGTGGATCAACTCTTTGTCGATCGGTTGGAACCCGCCTTCTCCAATATTGATAACATAATAATCCTCAAGGATTTTCCATCATGGGAGCCGGGAATGGCCGAACTTGATCCAGGACCACCCATGGTTGCCCGAAGATTTGAAATCATTTATAAAGGCGTGGAAATCGCCAATGGGTACCAGGAGTTGCGTGATCCTGTCGCGCAAAGGGAGCGTTTTGTCGCGGCCAATCGGTATCGCGTTGAAAATGGCATGCCACCATTGCCGCTCGATGAACGCTTTCTGGAGGCCTTGCGCGATGGATTTCCGCCGTGTGCCGGGGTGGCTTTGGGGCTGGACCGTCTGTTGATGCTCGCATTCGGTCTGGATTCGATCGGCGATGTCCTTTCTTTTCGGGAGTTTGCTGACGAAACCATTGGCCGGGAAGAGGTCGTCCCCTTCCCGGCGAAGCATTGTGTCATGGTGTCATGACAAGATCCTGATTCGTGATGACCGCGGCTGACCTTCGAATCGAGGAGGCCCAGGGCGTCGAATGCTATTGGTTCCTGGCACCGTCCGAGGTCTCCTGGCTGTCGGCGCCGGATGTACTTTCGGTCGGGGCCGTACCTCCCCGCCAGGTTCCGGGACCACCCCAATAACCCGGGCCGCCACCCCAATAGCCGGGATACCCGCCACCCCAATAGCCGGGATAGCCACCGTAGTATCCGGGGTATCCGCCATAATATCCTGGATAGCCTCCATAATAGCCGGGATACCCTCCCCACGGACCGCCACCCCATGGACCACCGCCCCACGGACCACCACCCCACGGACCGTCATCGTCCCACGGCATGTTCCAGGGTCCCCACCAGGCTTGGGCGCTGGTGCCCGCCAAAAGGAGCCCCGCTCCGATGGATGCGGCCAGTGCCATGGCTTTGAATGTTTGTTTCATTGTTCCATCTCCCCTTTGATCCTTCATTGGTTGACGCCTGCCGACATGGATGGCAATAAAATAACGTCAGCCACCCGATGGTTTCAAGAACGATTCGCGTCCGGATCCCCGGCCCGAACAAGGTCACGACAAAACCAGCCGGTACCCCACACCCGATTCGGTCAGAAGGTGTCGTGGTCTGTTGGGGTCCTGTTCCAGTTTCTGGCGCAGATGGGACATGTAGACGCGAAGATAATGAATGTTCTCGGTGTGTCCCGGACCCCACACCTCCTTGAGCAGGATTCGATGGGTCAGGACCCGCCCGGGATTGGCCAGAAGGATCGACAACAAACGGTATTCGATGACCGTCAGGTGGATGGGTTCACCGTTTCGGGCTACCCGGCGTTCCGTCCGATCGATCGTCACTTCTCCCAATTGGACCAGCGGGGTTTCACTGTTCGCCGCCCGCAACGAACGACGCAACAGCGCCCGAACCCGTGCCAGCAATTCGGGCATGCCGAACGGTTTGGTCAGATAATCGTCCGCACCCGCGTCAAGCGCCTTGACCTTTTCGGTTTCCTGGGTGCGCGCCGATAGAATCAGGATGGGAAGATGGCTCCAGGAACGGATGTCGCGGATCACTTCGATTCCGTCCAGATCCGGCAGTCCAAGATCGATGATGACCAGGTCGGGACGGCGGGTGGCGATCTCGATCAGACCGCGTTTTCCGGTTTCCGTTTCCATGACATCGAGGCCTTCCGATTCCAGGGCGGACCGGACGAAACGGCGGATCTGGGGTTCATCTTCGATGAAAACGATCTTTTGCGTGGGCGATTCATGATTCATCGGGTTCTTCCGGCAAGACGGGCGGGGTCCCCAACGGCAGGCGCAGGATGAAACGGGCCCCCCCTTCGGGGCGGTTTTCGGCGGCGACCGACCCACCGTGCGCCTCGATGATCGAACGAACAATGGTCAGGCCGAGTCCAAAGCCGGTAACGGGCATTTCAATTCTACCCCGGGTAAATTTCTCGAACAACTTGTTTTCCATTCCGGGAGGAAAACCGGGGCCGTCATCCTCGATGGTGATTTCCATGAACGGTGCCACGACCTGGGCCCCGATCGTCACAAGACTGCCCGACGGGGTGTGGCGGGCGGCATTTTCCAGAAGATTGTTGAATACCCGTTCCATCAATCCCGTATCCACCTCGATCAGTGGCAGGTCATCGGGAAGATCGAAATGCAATCTGTGTTTTTCGAGCAATCGAGAACACTGCTTCATCGAGATGCCAACGATTTCTTCCAAGGTCTGCCATTCCCACCGCAAGGTTACCTGTCCCATCCGCATGCGTGCCATATCCAGAAGATTGTTGACCATCATGGTGGTATGGGTCACTTCGTCATGAATGGCCTGGGCCAGACCCAGGTGGGGTTCCCGAAGGTTCGGGGTTGACAGAATCATGGCCTCGGCCATGCCGGAAATGACGGTCAGGGGCGTTCTCAGATCATGGGATATGGCGGAGAGCAAGGCATTGCGCAACCGTTCCGATTCCATGTTCACTTCGGCATCGCGGGTCAGGGTGACGTAGTGGATCCGTTCCAGGGCGATGGCGATGAGGGTGGCACTGGTATCGAGCAATTGTTGCTGTTCCGGGGACAGTTCCCAGGAACTTCCTTCGGGGGTGATGGCAAGAACGCCACACCGATGGGTTGGCGCCTTGAGTGGCAGGTAGAGGGATCGGGTGGCGGGCAGGGTATCGGTTCCCAATCCGGCGGGTTGCCCATGGTCGAAACTCCACTGGGCGATTCCCGCATCGATCGAGGTCTCCGCGACCGTTTCATCGGCTGGAACCAGTCGGTTCTGGTTTCCGGGAATGAATGCGGCAACCCCCGCATTGAATCCTTGGCGAAAAAAATTGCGTCCCTGTTCGAGGATCTGTTCCACGGTCAAGGCGCTCGAAAGGTCCCGTGACAGTTCATAAAGCGCCCGCATTCTCTGTTCCCGTTTACCCGCATGGGCCGCCTGGAATCGCAATCGGGCGGTCAGTTGTCCCACGACCAGGGCCACGATCAACATGACGGCAAAGGTGACCAGATACTGGACATCGTGAACCACGAACGTGAATCGGGGAGGGACGTAGAAAAAATCGAAACAGGCCACCGAAAGAAGCGCACTGAGAATCGCGGCCCGTTTGCCCAGGTGAACGGCAGTGAAAACGACCGCCAGGAGAAAGACCATGACAATGTTGGCCCGATCGAGGATGTCGTGAAGCGGGGCGCTGACCGCCGTCACCAGGGCAACAATCGCCACGGCCCCCCATAAAGGACGCCACCGGGTCGCGGCGGCGCGGAGCATGAACGGGGCGGCGGGCGGCGGTCGATCCATATCTTCCCGGGCGATCTGGAGTATCTCCAGATCGGGGGCCATGCGTCCCAGTTTTTCGGCGAATCCATGTTGCCAGGGGAGACGACGAAACCGGTCGCGTCCGACCAGGAGGGTTCCCAGATTGTTCTCGCGGGCATAGTCGATGGTCGCCTCCACCGCATCGGGAGCGGACAGACTGGCGATGCGCGCCCCAAGATCCTGGGCCAGTTTCAACATGCCCAGAACCCTGGAGCGGGCCTGTTCCGGCAAGGCGTGGATGGAAGGGGTTTCGATGGCGATGGCATGCCACGGAGCACCGGTCTGATTGGCGCGACGGGCGGCACGACGGACCAGACGTTCACTGTCGGGGCCGGGACCAACGCAGACCAGAACCGATTCCCGGGTCGGCCACACCACACGGACCGATTTTTCCCGGCGCCAGGCGCGCACATCGCCGTAGACCCGGTCGGCCGTGCGCCGCAAGGCCAGTTCACGCAGGGCCAGGAGATTTCCCTTGCGGAAGAAGTGCTCCACCGCCCGTTCCGCCTGTTCCGGAAAGTAAACCTTTCCTTCCCGCATCCGTTGCATGAGATCCTCGGGAGGCAGGTCCACCAGCACGATTTCGTCCGCCTGGTCGATGACATGATCGGGAACCCGTTCGAGGACCCGGATTCCGGTGATCTGACCGACGACATCATTCAGGCTTTCCACATGCTGGACGTTGACCGTGGTCAACACATCGATCCCTGCCGCCAGCAGTTCCTCGATGTCCTGCCATCGTTTGGGATGCCGGGATCCCGGAGCGTTGGAGTGGGCCAGTTCATCCATCAGGATCAGCGCCGGTTTGCGGCCCAGGGCACCGTCCAGATCGAATTCCTCCAGGCGATGCCCTTTGTAGTCGATGACCCGACGGGGAAGAATCGCCAGATCCTGGATCAGTGCGGACGTTTCCTCCCGCCCGTGGGTTTCCACCACTCCGACCAGAATGTCGATTCCCTGATCACGAAAGGCGCGGGCCGCGGTCAGCATGGCGTAGGTTTTGCCAACGCCGGGACAGGCGCCAAAAAAAATCTTGAGTTTTCCCCGTTGTTCCCGGACCCGTTCATGTTCCAGGCGGGCGAGGAGAACGTCGGGGTCCGGTCGCGAGGTCATGGGGTTCATGGGGTGATTTCCTGGTCCAGAGCCAGGTTGAGGGTGAGCACATGGACCCGTGCTTCACCGAGAATGCCGAAGGTTCGCCCTTCGGTGTGCCGGTGAACGAGTTCCCGAACCCGTTCCTCCGGCAGATGGCGTTCCCGGGCCACCCGTGAAACCTGCCACATGGCCGCGGCGGCGCTGATGTGGGGATCCAGACCGCTTGCGGAGGATGTGACCAGATCGACCGGAATCGGGGTCGATTGCTGGGGAGACCCTTCCAGGAGCCTGGCCATACGCCCCTGGATGGCCTCCTTCAGGGATGGATTGAGCGGACCCAGGTTGGAACCGCTCGACGCGGCGGCGTTGTAGGGAACGACCGAGGTGGCGGATGGACGGCTCCAAAAATAACGGGCCTGGGAGAACGATTGCCCCACCCATGTCGATCCGATTGGTTTTTCCTTGAGGTACAAGAGGCTGCCGTTGGCCTGGGCGGGAAAGATGGCCTGGGCCAGTCCGGTGATCAGTGCCGGGTAGACGCCACCGGTCAACACGGTCATCAGGAGCAGCATCGACAACGCAGGTTTGAGTTCCTTGAACATGTTCCGCTCCTTACGCAAGTTGAAAGGCGACCAGGATCATGTCGATGATCTTGATCCCGATGAAGGGGACAATCAATCCACCCAGACCAAAAACCAACATGTTGTGCCGCAGCAGGGCAGCGGCTCCGACTGGCCGATAGGCCACTCCACGAAGCGCCAAGGGAATCAGGGCGACGATGATCAGGGCGTTGAAAATGACCGCCGAAAGAATGGCCGATGCAGGGGTTGCCAATCCCATGATGTTGAAGATGTCAAGCGCCGGGTAGGTGGTGGCGAAGGCGGCGGGAATGATGGCAAAATATTTGGCCACATCGTTGGCGATGGAAAACGTGGTCAAAGCGCCACGAGTCATAAGCATTTGTTTTCCGGTTTCCACCACTTCGATCAGTTTTGTCGGATTGGAATCCAGATCGACCATGTTGCCCGCTTCCTTGGCGGCCTGGGTTCCGGTATTCATGGCGACCGCAACGTCGGCCTGGGCCAGGGCAGGGGCGTCGTTGGTACCGTCTCCGGTCATGGCGACAAGCTGTCCCTGAATCTGATACTGACGGATCAGCTTGAGTTTGGCCTCGGGGGTGGCCTCGGCGAGAAAATCATCCACGCCTGCTTCGGCGGCGATGGCGGCGGCGGTCAGTTGGTTGTCACCGGTGATCATGATGGTCTTGATTCCCATGCGTCGCAGTTCGGAAAATCGTTCCTTGATCCCCCCTTTGACGATGTCTTTGAGTTCAATGACCCCAAGCGGACGCGCCCCTTCCGCCACCACCAGGGGGGTGGAACCACGACGGGCGAGGTCATCCACGCTTTGTTGCAGGGAGGAGGGCCAGGTTCCCCCCAGGCTGTCGATATAACGGTGCATCGCCTCGGCGGCTCCCTTGCGAATGATCCGTCCCTGCCAATCGATGCCGCTCATACGCGAATGGGCGGAAAAATGGACAAAGGAGGCCCCCTCGGTATGGATGTCGCGTCCGCGTTGATTCAAGAGTTCCTTGGCCAGAGTGACGATCGATCGACCTTCCGGGGTCTCGTCGGCCAATGAGGAGAGGAGGGCGGCTTCGGCCAGTTCCCGATCCTTGATGCCTGCCGCGGTGACGAAGGTTGCCGCCTGGCGGTTGCCCAGGGTGATGGTGCCGGTCTTGTCCAGCAGGAGCACATCGACATCTCCCGCCGCCTCGACCGCCTTGCCCGAGGTGGCCAGGACGTTTTTTTCCATCATGCGACTCATCCCCGCGACCCCGATGGCCGAAAGCAATCCGCCGATGGTGGTGGGAATCAGGCACACCAGCAAGGCAGTCAATACCGTCATCGAGACAGGAGATCCGGTCTGGCTTGCGTTGACACCATAAATGGAAAAGGGAAGGAGGGTGGCCGTGGCCAGGAGAAACACCAGGGTCAACAGGACCAATAAAATGGTCAGGGCGATTTCATTGGGGGTTTTTTGCCGTTTGGCCCCCTCGACCATGCCGATCATCCGATCGAGAAAGGTTTCTCCAGGGTTGACGGTAATCCTGACGATCAGCCAATCCGAGAGGACGCGGGTGCCGCCGGTGACGGCGGAAAAGTCTCCGCCGGCTTCGCGGATCACCGGCGCCGATTCACCGGTGATGGCCGATTCATCGACCGAGGCCACGCCCGCGGTGACCTCGCCATCTCCGGGGATGAGGTCATTGGCCGCGACCAGAACATGGTCGCCACGGCGCAGGGATTCGGAAGGGACTTCGGTCCAATGGGCATCCCTGGCATCGGTTCCGGGTTCACGAAGTTTTTTGGCGGTGATCGTCCGCCGCAATCCCTTGAGGGAGGCCGCCTGGGCCTTGCCGCGTCCTTCGGCCATGGCCTCGGCCAGATTGGCGAACAACACCGTGAACCACAGCCACAGGGAGATGGCCAGGATAAAACCCGTCGGCGCCTCGCCCTGTCCCATCAGGGCCTGGACGAAGAGACCACCGGTCAATACCGCCCCCAACCAGACGACGAACATGACCGGATTCTTGACCTGGAAGCGGGGGGACAGACGCGCGAAGGATTCGACGATCGCCTCCCGAAGGAGGGGGGCATCGACAAACGATTTTCGTTTTGTCACGGTTGCGGCAGTGGGTATCTTTTGTTCACGCATGGGTAGTTCTCCCGTTACCTTCCGAGAATCATGACGACGTGTTCCACGATGGGTCCCAGAGCCAGTGCCGGCAGAAACGTCAGGGCGCCGACGATGATCACGGTACCGGTCAGCACCGCCACGAACAGGGGGGTGTGGGTCGGCAGGGTTCCGCCGGAGGGGGGGACGGTCTTTTTGGCCGCCAACGAACCGGCGATGGCCAGTACCGGAATGATTACCCAGTACCGCGCCAGAAGCATGGCGACTCCCAGCATGACATTGTAGAAAGGCGTGTTGGCCGAGAGTCCGGCGAAGGCGCTGCCATTGTTGTTTCCCGCCGAGGAAAAGGCGTAGAGAATCTCCGAGAATCCATGGATTTCGGGGTTGGCGATTCCCGCCCGTCCCGCGTCGGTCACCACGGCGACAGCCGTTCCCAGCAACACCGCCAGACAGGGGACAAGAATGGCCACTGAAGCCATTTTGATTTCAAAGGCCTCGACTTTTTTCCCCAGGTATTCAGGCGTCCGACCGATCATCAGTCCCGACACGAAAACCGCCACGAGGGCGAAGACGATCATGCCATACAAGCCCGATCCAACCCCCCCGAAGACCACTTCTCCCAACTGCATCAACGACATGGGGACCAATCCACCCAGAGGGGTGAAGGAGTCGTGCATCGCATTGACCGATCCATTGGAGGCCGCCGTGGTCGCGGTGGCCCAAAGGCTTGAATTGACGATACCGAAACGGACTTCCTTGCCCTCCATGTTTCCTCCAGGGTTGTCGTCCGTTGCCTGGGTTGCGAGTCCCAGTTTGTCGAACATCGGGTTTCCCGATTGTTCCGACCCGACGCACACCGCAAGGAGTGCCACGAAGATGATGGTCATGGTCGCAAGCAGTGCCTTTCCTTGTCGCATGTCGCCGACAAAACGGCCAAAGGTGAGACAAAATGCGGCTGGGATCAAGAGGATGGCAAGCATTTCGAGAAGGTTGGACAGTGGCGTGGGATTTTCCAGAGGGTGTGCTGAATTGACGTTGAAAAAGCCGCCGCCATTGGTTCCCAATTGCTTGATGGCAATCTGGGAAGCGGCTGGTCCCATGGCGATCCATTGTCGGGTTTCCGTCTTTTGTTCCATGACCGGTTGTCCCTGGGCATCCATGACTGGCTGACCATCGGGTCCCAGGGCCTGTTGTTCGTAGGTCACCGGTTCCAAACGTTCCACCGCCTGGTAGGGAAGAAAATTTTGGACAACCCCTTGGCTTACGAGAAGAAGCGACAGGACCAGGCTCAGAGGAAGAAGAATGTACAAGACCGACCGGGTCAGATCGACCCAGAAATTGCCGATGCCGTGGGCCTCCTTTTGAGAAAACCCGCGCATCAGGGCGGCAAGGACCGCCATTCCCGTCGCTGCCGAGAGAAAATTCTGCACCGTCAGACCGGCCATTTGGGTCAGATAGGAAAGAGTCGTCTCGCCGCTGTAGCCCTGCCAGTTGGTGTTGCTGACGAAACTGACGGCGGTGTTGAAGGCGGAATCGGCGCTGACATCGGTCAATGCCTGGGGATTGAACGGCAGGATGGACTGAAATCGTTGCAGCCCATGCACGGTCAACAATCCAAGCAGGTTGAATGCGAGGAGACTGGCGGCGTAGCGCGGCCAGGACTGGCTTTCGTCGGCCCGGACGCCGCACAGGCGATAGACGATCCGTTCGAAAGCGGCGACCCAACCCAGGAAGGATGGCAGGTGGCCTTGGTAGATCCTGGCCATGTAGGCCCCCAGAGGCCAGGCCAGTCCCAGCAACACCGCCAGGTAAAACACAATCTGAAAAACACCGTTTGCGGTCATGAGAATTTCTCCGGAAAAAACAGGGCGATCACCAGGTAGACGAACACGGCGATGGCCAACATGAGTCCAAGAAAATAAACAGGATTCATCATCGTCTCCTCAATTTTTCAATGTGTATCGGAAGTGTTGCCGAACCCCAGAAAAAAACAAGCGCCAGAAGCAGGAAGATCAGGTCCATCGTTTTATCTCCCATCAGGAATGGATCGATGGGGTCATGATGGACAATGGCGGATCAAAACGGGGTACATTGTTGGCCGTGGAAAATAAAAAAAAGGTCAATTCTGGATGGGGAGCGGACCTAACGACAGCACGATGATCGATTTCCCGGTTGACCATTGATGGGGGGATGGTTATGGTTCCGAATGCTGGTTTCCGATAACTGGCATGTGTTTTCATTCATGAATGGGACGGTGATTTTCCGTCGTGGACCTGACATTCAATCGTGAGAAATAAATCTTCGTGGAAGCAGTGAACCCCCATTGGAACGACATTCTGACGGTCACCGGGCTCAACGAAGCGATTCGCGAATTGTTGGAGGATCGTTTTGCCTTTGTCCGGGTTCGGGGCGAGATTTCCGATTGCCATGAGCCGGCCTCGGGACATGTCTATTTTGCCCTGATCGACGGCCAGTCGCGGGTGCGTTGCGTTGTTTGGCGCGGGACCCGCAAACGACTTGCCCAGCCGGCGCAAAACGGGCTGAAGGTGGTGGTCACCGGTCGTCTGGCCCTCTATCCGCCACGAGGAGAATATCAACTCGTCGTCGAATCGATGCAGGGGGACGGTCAGGGAGAGGCCCGGGCCCGTTTGTTGGCGTTGCATGCACGACTTGCGGCGGAAGGGCTGTTCGCTCCGGAACGAAAGAGGCCCGTGCCGTTTTTTCCGGGCGCCATCGGAATCGTGACCTCGGCCACCGGCGCCGCATTGCAGGATGTCATACGCATCCTTTCCGATCGCGGTCCGGGTTATCACCTGATCCTCGCCCCGGCCCGGGTCCAGGGGGAGGGGGCGGCGGAAGAGATCGTCGGCGCCCTTGGACGGCTGATTCGGGATGGGCGGGCGGATGTGATCATCTGTGGCCGAGGTGGCGGAAGCGCCGAGGACCTGGCGGTTTTCAACGATGAACGGGTGGTTCGGGCGATCGCGGCTTCACCCGTTCCCGTGATCAGCGCCGTCGGGCATGAAATCGATCTGACCCTGACCGATATGGTTGCCGATCTTCGCGCCCCAACCCCTTCGGCGGCGGCCCTTCTGGTGATACCGGAAAAGGCGGTTCTCGAAGAAAGAATCCGCATCCTTTCCCGAGGGTTGCGGCAGGGTCTTCTGCGCCTCGTCACCTCCCGGAACGAACGACTGGATCGTTTGACCTCCCGCCTGCTTCATCCACGACGTCGCATCGAACAATACCGCTTCCAGTGCGATGCCCTGGAGGAACGCCTGCGTCATGCCGCCGGACTGCTGCTGCAACGACGACGACCGCTCCTCCATGGGCTGCGGCAACGGCTTGATCCGTGGCCCTGGGGGCGGGGATTGCCTCCGTACCGGCTGCGGATCGAACAAGCCCGCAAACGCCTCGCACAGGAACTGCAACGAACCATTCAACGCAAGGCGGACGCCTTGACCGCCCTCGATGCTCGTCTGCACGGGGTCTCGCCTTTGGCCATCCTGCAACGGGGATACGCCATTGTTTATGACGAAACCGGTAAAATCCGACAACGGATCGGCGCCATTCGTCCCGGCGATTCCGTGGTCATCCGTCTGGCGGACGGTTTCCTGGATGCCACCATCACACAGACGAGGAAACATTCCTCATGATGCGTCGTCTTGCCTTGATCGTTTTTTCTCTCGGCATCTCTCTGACCGTCGAAGCGGCAACCTTGGAATTGTCGGCCCCCCTGGAACAGGGAAAGGCCGTGTTTCTTCGCATCAGGGAGGAGGGAACCCCGTCCGGCCACTCGGGTTGGCATGGAACGATCGGTTCCACCCCTTTTCCACTCACCCCCGAAGGGATGGCCCTCGTCGCCCTCGACATGGAGGCCCCCACGGGACCAACGACCATCGAAGTGACCCGAAAAGACGCCAATGGAAAAAAAGAGGTCCTGACCCAAAAGGTGACGATCGGTCAACGGACCTATCAGGAAGAGCATCTGACCCTTCCCGAACGGCGGGTCAGTCTGGCCAACAAGGAAGACGAGGCCCGAGTCATCCGTGAAACCGAGGCCATCAAGGCAACCTTTGCCATCCGGGAAGGTGCGGTTGGATTCCTGAACGGGTTCATGCAACCGGTGACCGGACGTTTTTCGGGTATTTTCGGCAGCCGGCGGATTCTCAATGGCAAACCCAAACGACCCCATAATGGCGTGGACATCGCCGCACCCCTTGGAACCCCGGTACTGGCAACCGCCGATGGGCGGGTGGTGTTGGTCGGAAGGGACTATCTCTTGACCGGCAACACCCTGGTGTTGCACCATGGCCATGGAGTGATTTCGTTGTATGCCCATCTGGATGCGATCGCGGTCGGCATGGGGGACCGGGTTTCCCGCGGGCAGATGATCGGCAAGGTCGGAACCACGGGACGCTCCACCGGACCGCATCTTCATTGGGGGACTCTGGTGCGGGGACAACGGGTCGATCCCATGCTCCTTCCCGGAGTGGTTGCGGATGCTTCTTTCCCGAACCCGGATGCTGCATCGAAAAATCGTTGAGGACCAATATTTTGAAATAAATATTCCATTTTACGTCAATGATGCGTTGCCCGATTAACGCAAAGTTGCTATTGTTTCATTACAGTCTCGCATTGTTGTCTTGGTTTCCCGATGGGGTTCGACTGGCTTTTTGTCGATGACGGTGACGACGTTCATGGAAGATCATGACTCAACAAGGAATTGAAAATCTTAATTTCGAATCGGCCCTGACCCGCCTGGAAGCCATCGTCCGCAAACTTGAGGATGGAAACATCCCTTTGGAGGAGGGACTCGCGGCATTCGAGGAGGGGACGCTCTTGTCCCGCCTGTGCCAGGCGCGGCTCGACCAGGCGGAAAAACGAATCGAGGAACTGGCGGAAAAACATCCGCCAACGGGGGGAACCAGCGGTTCCTGATGCCGTGGATCTGAACCATTACCTTGAAATCAACCGGTCCCAGGTGGACCGGGCTCTGGATCGCTTTCTTCCAGGCGTGGACGAATCGCCACAACGGCTGAATCAGGCGATCCGACACAGTCTGATGGGGGGGGGCAAGCGGCTGCGGCCCATCCTGATCCTGGCCTGCGCCGATGCGGTGGGCAATCACAGGGAGCGACTCCTTGCGTTTGCCTGCGGCATGGAGTGTCTGCATACCTATTCCCTGATCCACGACGACCTCCCGGCGATGGACGACGACGATTTGCGACGGGGCCGGCCAACCTGTCACAAACAATTCGACGAGGCTACCGCCATCCTGGCGGGAGACGCCCTGTTGACTCATGCGTTCGATCTGGCGAGCCGTCCCATTGCCGGGGTGGCGCCGGAAGTCATCCTCGCCACCGTGCGCCAGTTGTCCCTGGATGCCGGAATCTTCGGCATGGTCGGTGGACAAATGCTTGATCTTCTTGCGGAAAACCGCAGTGTCGAACTGGAGGAACTGCGTCTGATCCACCGTATGAAAACCGGCGCCTTGATTCGCTGTTCCTGTGAAAGCGGCGGACGGTTGGGGGGTGGGACTCCCGAACAGATCGATGCCTTGAAAAATTATGGTGCCGCCATCGGTCTGGCGTTTCAGATCACCGACGATCTTCTCGATGTCACCGGTGACAGTCAGGTCATGGGCAAGGCAACAGGAAAGGACCAGGCCAACGCAAAATCGACCTATCCCGCGCTTATGGGTATCGAAGGGGCGGAAAGACTTGCGCGGGAACAGATCGACCTCGCCCTGGCCAGCCTGGAATCGTTTGCCAGGACGGCGGATCCTTTGCGCGAACTGGCGCTCTACATCATCAAACGCACACATTGACCCTCGTCACCGCCATGGTATCCATTCTCGATCGAATCGATGTTCCTGCCGGCCTGCGTGATTTGAAGGAAGAGGAACTGATCCGCCTTGCCGAGGAAGTGCGCGAACTGACGATCGACATCGTTTCGCGTACCGGGGGCCATCTGGGGGCGAGCCTTGGGGTCGTGGAACTGACCATCGCCTTGCACCGCGTCTTCAACACGCCGAAGGACCTGCTGATCTGGGATGTCGGCCACCAATCCTATCCGCACAAGATTCTCACCGGTCGGCGCCACAAAATGACGACGTTGCGGCAATGGGGCGGATTGTCAGGATTCACCAATCGTTCCGAAAGCCCCTTCGATCCTTTTGGCACGGGTCATTCTTCCACCTCGATTTCCGCCGCCATGGGCTTTGCCCTGGCCAACAAACTGGCCGGTGGCAACCGTTGGTCCATTGCCGTGATCGGAGACGGGGCCATGTCGGCGGGAATGGCCTTCGAGGCCCTGAACAATGCGGGTCAATACAAGAACGACCTGGATCTTCTGGTGGTCCTCAACGACAACGAAATGTCCATATCCCGCAATGTCGGGGCGTTGTCCGCCTATTTCAACCGCATCCTGAGCGGCCCGGTCTATACCCGCCTCAAGGGGGGAACCGGAAAATTCCTGGGAGCGATTTCCCTGCCATTGCTCGACGCCGCCCGGCGCGCGGAAGAGCATATGAAGGGGATGTTGATTCCGGGTACCCTGTTCGAGGAGTTGGGGATCAAATATTTCGGTCCCATCGATGGCCATGATTTTCGCCAACTGCTGCCCACCCTCAAAAACATTCGCGAACTCAACGGACCGTTGCTGCTGCACGTCGTCACCCGCAAGGGAAAGGGCTTTCCGCCGGCGGAGGTCAATCCCTGCACCTATCATGGGGTTTCTCCATTCGATCGCACCAAGGGGGTGCTTCCCGCCAATGGCGGCAAACCGACCTATACCCAGGTATTTTCGGAAACCCTGATTCAGCTGGCGGAAAAAAATTCCCGCATCTGCGCCATCACCGCCGCCATGCCCGAGGGGACGGGTCTTGGCGCTTTTCACGAACGATTTCCCGATCGTTTTTTCGATGTCGGGATTGCCGAACAACATGCGGTCACGTTTGCCGCGGGACTGGCGTGCGCGGGTCATATACCGGTCGTGGCCATCTATTCGACCTTTTTGCAGCGGGCCTTCGATCAGGTGGCCCATGACGTGGTTCTGCAAAAACTGCCAGTGGTGTTCATCCTCGACCGCGCCGGGGTGGTGGGGGAAGATGGGCCAACCCATGCCGGTTTTTATGATCTGACCTTTCTGCGGGCTTTACCCGGATTGACGATCATGTCTCCCGCGGATGAAAACCAGTTGCGGGACATGTTGTTGACAGCGATTTCCCTGGGAGGTCCGGTTGCCATCCGCTTTCCCCGGGGCGCCGCGCTGAATCTGGAGCCGCCACGAAAACCCGAAGCCATCGACATCGGCAGCGGACGGGTCCTGTGCGAAGGGGATCAGGTTGCGGTATTGGCGGTTGGGGCCGTGGTTCATCCCGCTTTCAAGGCAGCCAACACTCTGCGTCAATACGGCATTCGCGTCGGCGTCTACGACCTGCGCTTCATCAAACCCTTGGATCAGGATTTGATTCGACGGGCGGTTGCCAACGCGCCCATCGTTCTGACGATCGAAGAAAATTCCGTTTGCGGGGGGGTTGGGGCGGCGGTGCTTGAATTCCTGGCCGCCGAAGGGGTGCTGGAGCGGGGACTCAAGGTGCGCAATCTGGGAATCCCGGACCGGATCATTCCTCACGGTGCCCCCAATATTCTGCGGCATGAACTCAAAATCGATGCCGAAGGGATCGAAGAGGTCATTCGCGGCTTGTTGGGGTGAGACTGCCCAAGTACCCCCGTTCAGGACTATTGAAAGGAAAAAGGGGGCTGGGGGATTGCCCCCAGCCCCCTTTTTCCTTTCAATCATTGAACCCGGAGGGTACTTGAGCAGTTACGACTGAATTGATCACTGGGTCACTGGGCGAAAATCGCCTTGATGATCGGCAGTACCTCGGCGGCAATCACAAGGGCAAGCATCCATTTGACAAGTTTGATCTCGCCATCGATGACATCCAACCTGCGCTCCAGTCCACGCACGTCGTTTTTGGTGATGGTCGTCTCCAGGGACAGGACCTCGGCCACCTTGCGGGCTTTCTCGTCTGTAATTCCGGCATCCCTGAACGCTTCGTAAACCCCGGAAATCATCGTCGTCATGGCACTCCTTCTTTCCATCCGGTCTTGTCACCGGATGAATGGGTTTGTTGCACGCGCCGGCACAGGTCGTTCAGGGCGGATTCCGAAAGATCCCTGCCCGGCTTGAGCAGACCACCGGTCCGTTGCAGAAAGTCGGAGGAAATTCCCAGTTGCGAAAGGATCGCGGGAGGCGTGCGCAGGCCATAATCGATCGCCAACAGGCCAAAGACCAACATGGCCGCCCAAAGGACCATGGCAAGACCGCCGGTAACGATTCGGAACAGTCCGAAAAGGCTCATGGCACTGCCAAGAACCAAAAGAATCCAGGGAATCAGCTCGGATTGGGTTTCCATTGATCATACCGAAGAATGGTGGAGAGTGCAGAAAGCCATGTCCTTGTTTTGCAAATCGGCGACCTGAGCGATATTTTTTTCCAGACTGTGTTCGTTGGCCCGTTGCCGGGACATCATTTTCATCAACAGCCCCCGCTCTTCCACCCCCTGGAACTGGTTCTGGGTCCCTTCGAGCAATTGCCGGGCTTGTTCCAGGCTCTGTCGCAGCAGATCTCCGGTTTTCTGGAGTTGCTGGATCCGGTAGTCCTGAAGTGCTTTCATGTCTTTTCTTCCGCGCAACAGGTCCATGGCGCGGCGATCGAGAAAATGCTGATGGGCATGGAACAACCGTTCCTCAAGGATCCGGTCCATGACGGTTTCCACCGGTCCGACCACGGAGAAGGCCTCGCGAAGCATGCGCATCTTACGCCCGGAGCGGGTCAGATCATCCGCCAGGGCAATCTTTTCGGCTTCAGTGACCAGGTTTTCCTTATCCAGCCAATTTTCCAAATGTTGCAGCATGATCGCCATGACGCCCCCGGATTTTCAAAAGAAGAGTTCGGGACAAAACATTCTATTGGGCCAGTGATTTTTGTATCAGCTCATACAGATCCCGCGCCAGGTCCGGGAGTTTGCCGAGTTCTTCGAGTGCCCGACGCATGTGAAGCCCCCTGTTTTTTTCGGAACGGCGCCATGGAACCAGGGCCATCAACAATCGGGCGGCGACCTGGGGGTTGATGGTGTTCAATTGAGCGATCCGCTCCGACAGAAATCGATAGCCTTCACCCGAAATGGCGTGAAAACGAACCGGATTGCCGTAACAAAAGGAGCCGATCAGGGCGCGTACCTTGTTGGGATTGGTCAGGCAGAACAGGGGATGCGACGTCAACGCCCGCACCCGTGTCAAGGTCGTTTCCGCCGGTGACATTGCCTGAATGGAAAACCATTTGTCCATGACCAGTGGATCATGGGCCCAACGTTTTTGAAAATCATCGAGGATGCGATCCTTGGTCTCGTGATCCTCGTAAACCAGACGGACCATCGCCGCCACGCGATCGGTCATGTTGTCCGCCCGGTCGTACTGGCTCAGCGCCAGTTCGGCAAACCGTTGGCAATCCCCCGCCAGGAGGTAATCCAGACACAGGTTTTTCAAGGCCCTCAGGCCCACATCTTCCGGAGAATAACGATAGGACGCGGTCCGTGTACGAAGATCATGATAGATGCGTTCCAGGGGTTCGATAAACGTCCGCGCCAAATGTTGTCGGCAGCTGCGCCGAACCATGAAGATTCCTTCGGGTTCCCCTTCATCCATCTGGTCAAGCAGGTATCGTTCATCGGGAAGGGTCAAGAGCAGGGCCTTTTCCACGGGTAAAAGAGTCGGGTCGGACAGGTTTTTGCCAAAGGCCTGGACGAACGTGTCGTCCATCCGCCAGTCTCCCCCTTTCTTCCAGGCCTCGACCCCCTGCAACAACCATTTTGTCGCCAGGGCCTGCCCCCCCTCCCACCGGTTGAAGCCATCGGTATCATGACACCAGAGGAAGGCCAGTTCCTCGTCGCTCAAGGAGGTCTTCAGGCGCACCGGAGCGGAAAAGTTACGCAAAATCGATGGAACCGGTGGCGCGGGGAGATCCAGAATGTCGAGCGTTTGCCGCTCCTGGACCAGTTCGAACAGGAGCGAGGTCGGGGCCGATGTCTGTTCCGCGGCGGTTTTCAAGGGCATTTCCCGACCGTCACGATCGAGGAGGGCGATCACGACCGGAATAGGGAAGGGTTCCTTGGTGGGCTGTCCCGGCGTGGCGGGACAGTGTTGCGAAAAGGTCAACGAACAGCTCCGGGAACGGGAATCGTAGTGACACACGACTTCGACAATGGGGGTACCCGCCTGACGATACCATCGCGAAAACTGCGTCAGGTCGCGTCCATTGGCATCCGCCATTGCCTTTTGAAATTCCTCCACCGTCACTGCCTGACCATCATGACGCGCAAAATAAAGATCCATGCCGCGACGAAAACCGTCACGGCCCAACAGGACGGCCAGCATCCGCACCACCTCGGCCCCCTTGTTGTAGATGGTCGTTGTATAGAAATTATTGATTTCCATGTAGGAATCGGGCTGAACCGGATGGGCGGTGGGACCGGTATCCTCGGGAAACTGATTGCCGCGCAAAATGCGAACGGCGTCGATGCGCTGAATGGCGGTCGTGGTCACCTCCTGGGCCGAGAATTCCTGATCCCGATAGACGGTCAACCCTTCCTTGAGGCTCAATTGAAACCAGTCGCGGCAGGTGATCCGGTTTCCGGTCCAGTTATGGAAATATTCGTGGGCGATGACGCTTTCGATCTGTTGATAGTCGAGGTCGGTAGCGGTTTCGGGGAGGGCCAGGACATACTTGGCGTTGAACAGGTTGAGCCCCTTGTTTTCCATCGCCCCCATGTTGAAATCGTTGACGGCGACGATCATGTACAGGTCCAGATCGTATTCGCGACCGAAATGGCGTTCATCCCAGGCCATGGATTTTTTCAATGCCATCAACGCATGCTGGCATTTGTTCCGGTTTTCCGGTTCAACGTATAGATGCAAGGCGATTTCCCGACCCGAAGAGGTAATCAACCGGTCCTCGGCGCGGTACAGGTTTCCCGCCACCAGGGCAAACAGATAGGAAGGCTTCTTGAAGGGATCGCGCCAGGTGACGCATCGTTTTCCATGACCATCGAGGATGGAGCTTTCCAAGTTGCCATTGGACAGCAGGGTGGAATATCGACCTTCTTCCGCTTCCAGGGTTACCTGGTAGCGGGACATGATGTCGGGTCGATCGGGAAAGAAGGTGATCTTGCGTAACCCTTCGGGTTCGCATTGGGTGCAAAGTATGTCACCCGAACAGAAGAGTCCCTCCAGGGAGGTATTTTTTCGTGGATGAATACGGGTTGTGGTTTCAAGGATTCCGTGGTCGGGGACGGAAAGGATGGTCAATCCTTCGTCGTCCTGTCGGTAGTGATCGGGCCTGAGAAGATGCCCGTCGAGCAGGACGGAAAGAAGTTCCAGGTTTCTTCCATCCAGGCGCAGGTGGGGTTCGTGGGTGATTGTGTCGTCGGGATTGCGGCTGAAGAACAGGCGTGCCTGCACCTCGGTGACCTCGGGATCGAGCCGAAAATGAAGATGCAGCGATTCCACCAGAAATGGCGGGCGTTGATAGTCCTTGAGATAATGAATTTTCGTTGGTTTGCCGGACATGATCTGGATGTGTTCCTCGTTGCAGGGTCATTGAACCTGAAGGGTACTTGGCCTCAATCGAAAAGAATCGGATCCACCCGATGGGTAGCCATTTGGCGGAGAAATTTTTTCCGCCATTGATTTCCCCACAGTTTCCGGGCCAGGAAAACCGCAAGGAAATCGTTCGGAACCTTCATCGAATGACCGATACGATACATTCCCTGATAACACGAGGGACAGGAGGTGAGGATGCAAAAGGTTTCCTTGCCTGTTGCGACTGGAACCGCCATTTCCTGCCGCAACACCCGCATCTTGCCCAGGCGTGCCTGATTGGCCGGCTCCGGATGGGCCAGGGCAAAGGTTCCCGCCTCGCTGCAACAACGATCGGTCATCGTCACCGTTCCACCCGTAAGCCCCGCCACCACCACCTCCGGCGCATGTTGCAGCATTGGCGAATGACACGGATCATGAAAAAGAATCCGACTCCCCGGATCGGGAGACAGGCGCACCCCACGTTCGAAAAGAAATTCATGGATGTCCAGGACCCGGCATCCGGGAAAAATAGTATCAAAATGATAATTCTGCAATTGCGCAAGACAGGTGCCGCACGAAACCAGTACCGTCTTGATCGAAAGAAAATCGAGGGTGTTGGCCATCCGATGAAACAACACCCTGTTTTCCATGCTTATTTTTCTGCTTTTTTCAAGGTTTCCATTTCCTTTCTGGGGAAAGCCGCAACAGATGTATTCGGGAGGAAGGACCACCTGGACGCCAAGATGATGCACCAGGGCCAGGGTTGCCAGACCGATGTCGCTGAACAGGCGTTCACAGCCACACCCGGGAAAATAAAAAACGGTCTCGATCGGTTGATCCTGTTTTCCCTGAACCGCAAGCCAGGGGATTCCCCGGCGATCATCCCAGCCCATGAGTGTGCGCAGGGTGCCGCCCCGTCCCGGACGGGGAAGACGGGTTTGCAGCATTCCCTGAACGGTCCTGGCGAGGGAATGCAATGGCGAACCGATCGCACCAAGTTTTGGTTTCCATTTTAAATATTTGGTCCCCTTGAAAACAGTGTATGCCTGACGTTGCAGGGAATAACCGGGGACCAGCAGCAGACGGCGAAACCAGCGGATTCTTCGCGGCCCCTTGGCGTCGAGGAAAGCCAAAGCCATACGTTGCGGCAGACGGGACCAGGGACGGTCGCGTCGCGACAACAGGTGCCGCATGGCCATGGTGACCTGTCCAAAATCGATATGCACCGGACACGGAACGGCACAGCGATGGCAGACGGCACAATGGTCCGACAGATCGGCAATCTGGGACACATTGGCTGCGGACAAGCCTCTACGTGTTTGTTCCTCATACAAAAATGCTTCGATGGCAAGCCCAAGGGCAAGGATTTTGTTGCGTGGAGAATAGAACAATCCTCCTTCTGGAACATGGGTGGTGCAGACCTCCTTGCATTTGCCGCAACGAAGACAGGTGCGTATGGCATCGTTCAGGCCGCCGATGGCGCTTTCTTCAAGGATGATCGCTTCCTGTTGCACCAGGCGCAGGGAAGGGGTATAGGCCCGTTCCATGATCGGTTCGGAGAAGAACACCCCTTGAGGCATCAATTTTCCCCTGTTGAAGCGATGCAGGGGGTCGATCCGATTCTTGTAGGCGACAAAGGAGTCGATGATCGATGCGTCCAAATGGGCAAACTTGGTCATGCCGATGCCATGTTCTCCGGAAATCCTTCCGTCCAGTTCGCGGGCCAGGAGCATGATTCGATCCACGATCCGTTCCGCTTCGCGCAGCATTTCATAATCGTTGGAGTTGACCGGAATATTGGTATGGACGTTGCCGTCTCCGGCGTGCATGTGCAGGGCGATGAAGATGCGCCGCGCCCGTCCATGGCGATGGACCCGATCCAGATCGGTCAGCAACTGGAGGCCATGCGCACCCGAGAAAAGCGCCTGCAACGGTTCGCGGACCTCGTGACGAAAGGAAACCCGTATCGCTCCCTGCAACATGCGCTCGATCAGGAGTTCTCCCGAATCGCCGGACGGGGCGTCGAGACCGGCGGACATTCCGTCCCAGCGTCGGGACACTTCGTGCAGCAGGTCGAGGGCCGCCCGTCTTTTTTCATTGAGGATCCGGTCTGCTTCACTCCCCGGCGACCGATTGTGGGGAAAATGGCGGAAAAATTCCTCTTCCGAAAATTGCCGGATGACTTCGTCGAGGATGGCGCGTTTGTTTTTCAAGGATTGTTCGATGTTGATCCGTTCGACCCCCCGGTTGTACAGGGCGAGGTGTTCCAGAGGGATGACGATGTCTTCGTTGACCTTGAAGGCGTTGGTATGCCGGGCGATGGCCGCGGTTCGGGAACGGTCGGCCCAGAAACGCTGCCGATCTTCCTTGCTCGTGGCGATGAACCCTTCGCCATCGCGTTCCCGGGCGATTCGTACCACCTCCAGGGCGGCCTGATCGACCTCTTCGGCGACCTCCCCGACGATGTCGGCCAGAAGGACCATCCGCGGACGTTCATTTCGGGTTGCTTTGGTGTTGTATTCCACGGCGCGGATGTAGCGGGCATCCATGTGTTCGAGTCCGGCGCAGCCGACGGTCGGGTGTCGGTCAAGAAACCTTTTGATTTCAACGACGGCGGGCACCGCCTTGCCCAGCTCGTAGCCGAAGAATTCAAGACAGACGGTCCGGGTGTGCTTGAAATTGGGATACAATAAAAAGGTAGCGCTGGTGATCACCCCATCGCAACCTTCCTTTTGCACGCCGGGAAGACCGCCCAGCGCCTTGTTGGTCACATCCTTGCCAAGACCTTTTTTCCTGAACGATTCCGCGGGAATGGCAAGGATTTCCTCCACCCCTTCCTGGATCGACTGTCCCGGTGACCAACGGCGAAGGCGAAAACGGGCCATGGGCACATCATGAATCTTGCCGCGGTTATGATCGAGGCGTTCGACCTTCATCCATTGACCGTCGGGGGTCGCCAGGGTCCAGGAGACCAGATTGTCCAGGGTCGTTCCCCAGAGCACTGCCTTTTTTCCGCCGGCGTTCATGGCAATGTTGCCGCCGATGGTCGAAGCGTTTTTCGAGGTGGGATCGACGGCGAAGACCAAACCTTCGCGTTGGGCCGCCATGGCGACCCGTTGCGTCACGGCCCCCGCCTCGACGGTGATGGTGGCGGCGGTGACCGTCGAATCGGGAAGGGTCATCCGGGTGACGGGACCGATGGCGTTGAGCCGTTCCATGTTGAGGATGGCGGTTCGGGAAAACAGGGGAACCCCGGCGCCGGTATAACCGGTCCCGCCCCCTCGGGGGATCATGGTCAGATCGAGGCGATTGCAGAGGGCGACGATCGTCGGCAGCTCTTCTTCCCTGGTCGCGGTGATGACGACAAAGGGATATTCGACCCGCCAGTCGGTAGCGTCCGTGACCGAGGCGACGCGGGCGATGATGGAAAAATCAAGATGCGTGGCAGGGGTCGAGCGGGCAACCAGATCCTTGATTTCCTCACGCAATTTGGCAAAAGAATCGATTTCGTCGTTCATCCGGTCGAGGGCCTTGCCGACCCGGGACAGGAGCAGACCCACCCGCGGATCATCCTGGGAACGTTCGGCGATGGCCTGGAGACGGCGACGGGAATCGGCGAGGAAGGTTTCACGTTTGTTTGGATGGACCAACAGTTCTTCCTGGATCAGGGGATTTCTGACGATGATCCATAGATCGCCGAGAATCTCGAACAGCATCCGCTGGGATTGTCCGGTCTTGCGCGTTGGCGACAGGGATTCCAGAAGGTCCCACATGTCGCGCCCAAGCAATCGATGAACGATTTCCCGGTCGGAAAAGGAGGTGTAGTTGTAGGGGATGGCGCGTTGATGGGTTTTCAATGGCTCGGACATGGGGCTCCTGGAACCTGGGGAAGGGGGGAACGGGTCCGACGGGCAGGATCATCCTCGCCGCCATTTGATACTGCACCCCAGGGATGGATTTTGCAATGGTGATATGGGTTTTCCCTGGAGCAAAGCGTCGATGGCCTCCTTGAGTTCCCGTTGCCGCACCCGTTCCGGATCACGGGGGGCGTCATCCAGTCGTCCGCGATAACGCAGGGCGCGTTCGGCATCGTAAAGGAACAAATCGGGAGTGCAGACGGCGCCGTAGGCCCGGGCGACCTCCTGGGTTTCGTCCAGGAGGTAGGGAAAGGGAAAATTCATGGTTTTGGCGAGCCCTTGCATGTTGGCGAAACTGTCTTCGGGATATTGTGTGGCGTCATTGCTGTTGATGGCAACCATGGCCACCCGCGAACGCGGATATTCCCGGCCCAGGGTGACGAGACGGTCGAGGATGGCCTGGACATAGGGACAATGGTTGCACAGGAACATGACGAGGAGGACCGGACTTGCGGAACACTGTTCCAGGGAAAGGATGTGTCCATCCACGCCGGGAAGTGAAAACGCCGGGGCCCTGGATCCCAGTTCCCCTCTTGGGGTTTCGAGAAGCGCCATGATGTTTCCTTTTGACAGTTCAGTACGCCCATGATCGTTATCGCTGGGGTCGGGTGGTCATTTTGTCATGATTTCCATCCGTTCCACATCGGACAGGGTGATCCGCCGGCCATCCCGTGTCGTGAACGAACGACCGTGAATCTGTCCCTTCTGGGCTTCATAATACGACTTTTCTCCCGACTTGACATCAACAACCCGCACTTCGACCCATGTGGCGTTATCCTGCCAGTGGGAAAAGATCATCCACAAGGCCGACAGGAGGGTGGATGCGACCAGGATCACGGCAATCTTGCCGACGGGTCCTTTCATATTTTCCCTCAGGGAGGGGAAGGCTGGGGCGGATGCGTATTGAAGATCGCGTCGTCTTGCGTGCGCCCGGCCAACAAAATAGACGACGGCCAGCAAAAAAAGCGGTAGAATGATCTTGAAAAACATGGGACCACTCCTTCGAGGGGATAAGGCGGGAAGGATTGAAGTTCCAGACGTATCCGATGGCCACACACCCATGAAGGGAGAGACCACCATGAATGCGGCGGAAATCATGACACGGGAAGTCATCACGGTGACGCCCGACCTGCCGGTGATGGATTTGGCCCGTCTCCTGACGGAACGGCGGATCAGCGGCGTCCCGGTCCTGGAGGAAGGAATACTTGTCGGCATCGTCACCGAAGGCGATCTGGTCGATCGGATCAAGAAAATCCACCTGCCCACCCTCATCACCCTGTTGGACGCCGTCATCCCCATCGCCGGGGAACGCCAGTATGAAAGTGACCTGCGCAAAGCGACCGCGGTCACGGTTGCCGACATCATGACGACCGAGGTCACGGTTGTCGAGGAAAACACCCCGCTTCAGGAAATCGCCACCATCCTGGCGGAAGAACACATCTCCCTGGTGCCCGTGGTCGATGGCGACCGCCTGACCGGCATCATCGGCAAACGCGACATCATTCGGGGAATGATCAAAAGACCATCGGAAATATGATTTGAATCGATTCCCGGCTCATTATGGACTTATAGGATAAAGTATACACGGCCCCTGACATGGCTGGAGTTATTTTGAACAGGGAGTGAATCCATGAGGCGTGCCGATGTAATACAACATCTGACCCGGAACAAGGAATACCTTCGCCAGGAATTCGGTATCGTCGGGCTGTCCCTGTTCGGTTCCACCGCTCGGGACGAAATGAGAGAAAGTAGCGATGTGGATGTGTTGGTGACTTTCGATGGTCCTGCCACATCGGCACGCTATTTCGGTGTGCAGTTCTATCTGGAAGATCAGTTGGGGTGTCCGGTGGATCTGGTGACCGACAAGGGATTACGACCCGAGTTGCGCCCCTTCATCGACCGGGACGCAATTCATGTCTGATGCCTCGGGCCTCGTTTCATGACAGAGAAACGACCTCATGTTCGAGGGCGAACAACCCTTCTCGTTGCATGGCGAAATAAATTTCCCGGCTGATCCAGGCATCGGTGGCAGCGTAGGAGACCTGAAATGGTTTGAGCACCGGAGATTCCCAATTGGAACACTGCGCCCGCTTGGAAATCCTGAATTGAAAGAAACGGGCGGCCATGGTACGCAATCCATGACTGTCCATTCCCATGACCCGGGCCAGTTCCCCAAGATCATGACAACGGACGGGAACGAACGGGAAAATGGTCTGCAACTGTTCCAGATCCTGTCCGATTCCGACCCCAACCTTGAGGACGTTCGGGTCTTCCAAAAGGGCCTTGAGTGGTGAAAACCAGGTCAAATGCCGAAGCTGGAACAAATACACCGAGTCTTCCGCCGCCAGTTGCATCAGCGAGGGACGATGCGAAATTCCCTTTCTGAATACGGGTTTGGTTTCGGTATCAAAGCCGAGAACCGTCTGTTTATTCAGTTTTTCAACGGCAGGGGAAACAAGATTGTCTTCACGCACCACATGAACCGGTCCCTCCCATCGACGAATGGGAAGGTTGTTGATTTCGTCCTTGGAGAGTCTTCTCCCGATTGCCTTGCCGCCATTGTCGCAGACCAAAGCGGAGGCGGGGAAGGATGTTTTTTCCTTCATGTTCATCACGGACTTTCAAATCAACCAAAGAGATGGGGGTTCGTTCTCATCATCGACGACCATTGTGTCACCTGATCCGTTTTCCTCACGCATCCTGACGCCGCGGCGAAGATTCCTTCCCGACCGGGTGACCGGTGTCTTCGGCGACAGGGGATGCCATTGTGGCGGGAAGGCATTTTCCATCGCGCAACATTTGGGTCAGTTCGTCCGGTGGGACAGGGGCGCTGAACAGGAATCCCTGCATCTGATTGCAGTTCAAGGCTCGGAGGATGGCCAACTGTCCTTCCGTTTCCAATCCCTCCACGATCACATTTTGATCCAGGCTGTGCGCCATGGCGATGATGGCGTTGACGATGGCCTTGTCGCCAGCGTTTTCGGTAATGAAACGGACGAACGAGCGATCTATTTTCAAGGTCTTGAAAGGAAAATGGCGCAACTGGCTCAGTGAGGAATAACCGGTTCCAAAATCATCGATGGACAGATGGACGCCAAGTTCACTGATTCTGGCGAGTGTTTTGACTGCCTTGGCGACATCGTCCATGATGGCGCTTTCGGTGATTTCCAGATCCAGAGTGCTCGGATCGATACCGGTTTCCCGCAATGCATCCTGGATGATACCGATCAGATTCTGACGTTGGAACTGGAGCGCGGAGAGATTGACCCCGACGCGAATGGATGGCAGTCCCATCGCTTTCCAATCGGCAATCTGACGACAGGCAGTGCGAATCACCCATTCGCCAATCGGCACGATCAATCCGGTCTCTTCGGCGATGGGTATGAAATCGGCGGGAGAAATCATCCCCCGTTCCGGGTGAAACCAGCGAATCAGTGCTTCCGCCCCCATCACCCGACCCGTTTGCAGGTCTACCTGGGGTTGGTAGAACAATCGAAGTTCGTCATGGTCCATGGCATGGCGTAATTGGGACTCCAGGGCGAACCTTTTACGTGCCGTTTCCGCCATTTCCGATGAGAAAAACTGATAATTGTTTCTGCCACGCCGCCGGGCGTGATCCAGAGCGGTCTCCGCGTTTTTCATAAGAATATCCGCCTGTTGGGCATCCTGTGGAAACAGGGTAATCCCGATGGCGGCGGAAAGTTCGACCTCCTGGGTTCCCAGCAGTGCCGGTTTGGCCAACGCATCATAGATTTTTCGGGCGACGAAGCCTGAATTGCGCACCGCTCCGGTTCCCTCGTCAATGTCGGTCAGGAGCATGCCGAATTCATCCGCTCCGATACGCGCCACGCTGTCGCTGGTTCGCAGACAATGGGTCAAGCGTAGCGCCACAATCTTGAGCATTTCATCGCCCAATACGGGTCCCAGGGAATCGTTGACCAGCTTGAATCGGTCCAGATCGAGGATCAGCACCCCCAGCGAGCGATTGTGCCGTTTGGCCCCGGAAATGGCCTGCTCAAGCCGGTCAACGAACAAACTGCGACTGGCCAGGTTGGTCAGGGGATCCCTTCCGGTATCGATGATGGCAGCGGAAGGTTGTCCGACGGCCTGGGTTTCGGAGAGTTGACACAGAAAAAAACGAACCCGGCCATTGGCAGGCAGGATCGCACTGATTTTCAGAAACAATTCCTGGCTCTTCTTTTCCTGATTATTCAACCAGGGCCTCATGCTTCCGGACCAGTATCCATCCTGCCAGAGTGTTTCGACGATTTCCTCCACCAATGCCCGGTCTTCGCCATGGGGAAACAGGCGCAGAACATTTTTTCCTTCGAGTGTTTCATGGGGTTGTTGGACCATTCTGGAAAAGGCACGATTGATTCGGCGAATGTTGCCACGCCAATCGATCAGGGCAACCCCTTCGCGACTGTTTTCCAGGAGCACCTTGAGCAGTGTGACCTCGAAGGAGCGGCCATCGAGAAATTCCGCCAGATTGTCGATCCCATCGGTTTGTTTCCTGCTGTTCATGGGGCCATTTGTCCCTTCCGTTCCATTTCCATCCGCTCCATTCGTTGGATCAATGGCGGATGGGTATCATGAAGCATAACGTAAAACGGATGCGGTGTCAGATTGGAAAGACTGTTGGCGGCCAATTTTTTCAAGGCAGTGACAAGAGCGCCCGGATCGGGGGCTGTTTGGACCGCGAAACGGTCGGCCTGGAATTCGTTTGTTCTGGAATGCCATTTGAACAGGGGACCGGCGATCAGATCGACCGGCGTCAACAGCAGCGAGAAAAATACCAGACCCGAATGGATCGACACCTGTTCCATGAAAAAAGCCTGGGACAGTCCAGGATGTTCCAGGAAAAACGACATCAGAAAAAAAGTCAAGCCCATCTGGACGGTACCGATGGCAATTCCCTTGGGAATATGATGATGACGATCATGCCCCACTTCATGGGCCACGACCGCGATCACCTCGTCTTGGGTATGGGATTGGATCAGGGTATCGAACAGGGCGATCCGGCGATTTCGGCCAAAGCCGGTAAAAAAGGCATTGGCCTTGGTGGAACGTCGTGAGCCATCGACCTCGAAGATGTCGCGCACCGGAAAACCGACCTTGTCGGCGTATTCAAGCAATCCCTGGCGCAACGGACCATCGGGCAAGGGAGTGAACTTGAAAAACAGGGGAAAGATCCATCGTGGCGCGACATATTGAACCACAAAGCCGAACAGGGTCACGGTGATCCAGCAATACAACCATGCGAAAGAGCCTGCCGTCTGAAAGAACCACAGAATGCCCCAAAGAACGCCACCACCAAGAAAGATCATGAGGATCATGGATTTGACAAGATCAAGAACGAAGGTTGCAGGGGTTGTGCGATTGAAACCGAAGCGGTTTTCGATGACGAAAATCCTGTAGATTGAAAAGGGAAGATTGGCGATCCTGTGGGCGGCGACCAGGATGCCAATGTAGACGACGCCCCGGACAAGCACGTCATCCACCAGGGTCCGCAACCATTGATCCAGAATGTTGAATCCACCGAGCCACCATACCAACAGCAGCAAGGCCAGGTCCCATGAAGCGACGATCAGACCCCACCTGCCTTTTTCCGTCAGATAACGTCGCCCACGCGCAAAGCGTTCCTGGTCGAACAGGTCGGCGAACTGCCTGGGAGGTGTCGTGGCGCCATTGTCAAGATTGAGAAGGGTTGCCACCGTTTCAAGGAGAAACCCCAACAGCAGCGCCGAAAGGATCAACCACGAATAGATATTCACCCGATTTTTCTCCCGTGCCGGTCATCGCTCTTGCCGACCATTCCCGGACGAATCAGGGTCATCACGGTAGCGAGGACAACCCGGAAAATAAAGATCGGGTGCAGCGAGCGAAAAAGGATTTCCCTATAGGTGGCACTGCCGGTAAAAGTGTCCCACAAGGTTCGCCCCATGAGTCGTCGTCCCGATGGCCACTGGCGTTCCTGTTGCACCATGTAGACCATGCCTCGTCGGAGAAAGCGGAGTCTCTGGTAGAGAACCGTGAAAAAAAACACAACCTTGCCAATGGTATTGTCCCGGGCGATCCGTCGCACGACCGGTCCGTAATGCCTGTGAAAATCATCGGCGGAAATTCCCAGGAACAAGGCCGTGACGGCGCATGATTTGGCGGTAATGTAGGCGGCGCCGATTCCATCCTTGTACAGACGGGATACGGCACTGTCCCCGATCAGGACCACCCGGTCGCCGAAGGGATTCGTGGCGGGTCCAAGATTGAGTTTGGGACCGCAATGGCAGGCCTGTCCCAATTCACACCCCTGGTCTTCGTGACACCAGGCCATATCGGGAGGAAAACACCGACGTACCTCGTTGGACCGCATGAATTTTTCGATCAAGGGTCGATCGATCCGGTCGCCGAGCAGACAGATGGTCACATATTCGACCTTTGGAATCAGGGCGGCAAATTTGAGTCCGGGAATATCCAGAAGAAAAATATGCATCGCATTGCCAAGGTATTCCTGGACCCGATCCCGGCCCAGATGGATTTCCGACAGAAAACCCTTCGAGGTCGGCGGCGGGGCGTAGGAGAACCCAAGGGTTTCAAATTTTTTCAGAAGACTGGAATTGATGCCAACCGCTCCGATCAGAAGATCGTAGACCTCTCCGGAGGCACCGCGGCAGATGACCTCGGGACGCTGTTGGTTCCATTTCAGGTCGGTAACCCGTTGAGGGATGACTTGTACCCCGTGCTGCCTGGCCAGTTCCAGAAGGTAGCCATCGAAACTGCGCCAGTCGAGTCGTCCCTTGAGTTCCTGGGGTCCGCTGCCGCGATAGACCGTGGCGATGCGCAGGTCCTCGGCGGGGGTATCGATGGTGACGGGCTGGCAGCCGCTGGTGTGCAGGACATAGGATTCGATGCCCCGCTGCACCACACGCGATGGCAGGTCGATCCCTTCGGCGGCGAGGGTTTGCACGAGCGATTCGCTGATGACCCCAGCGCACATGTTGCACCCGGAGGGACCAAAACGGGAAAAATCCTTGGGATCATAGAGATCCACATGGAGTTTCATTCCAATCCGTTGCGAAAGTTCCATGAGGAAGAATCCGGCCATGGAACCGGCGGGGCCGCCGCCGATGATGGCCACCCGGGAATTATCCGACAATTTCACGCAACGAATCCTCGATCCCTCCCGCCTGAACCACGATGGCAGCGCCCTTGTTCTTCAGACCAGAATGAGTGTCAACGGTTCACCGACTCCAGAAACAAACCGCAATCAGGACCATCATACCGGTCCAATCCTCATTGCGCAATTTTCCAGGTCCAACCAGAGCGTGTTTATCGGCGCCCAGGTACTCCCGCTCAGGACTATTGAAAGAAAAAAGGGGTCTGGGGAATTGCCCACAGGGTTTTGATTTTGTTTTTCCACGCGCCCTTTCACCCGAAGCAAGATTCCCTCGTGGTTTTTGCGGGAATCTTGCGCAGGCGCGCGCTTTGGTTTGCCCTTCTTCGCGGGTTTTGCGAAGGAAGACAAACGTGATGTTCCTGCTGGTTGTCCCTTCCGATTGGTCTATCCGGCCAGATTTTGGACGCAGTGGGAACCAAACTTGACCAATTTCAGTGGACTGCAAGGCTGAAATCCTGGACAATCCTGGGTTAGTGGTTCCTTGTCGGAAATTTTCAGAGAAATCCAGGTTGCTCTTCAGAACGGAGGACCAATAAGAGTGAAACAACGACAGTTGATCAGCTTCGACTGGGCCTTGAAACGCCTGTTGCGCAGTAAGGCCAATTTTGAAATCCTGGAAGGGTTCCTCAC